>CAYIZZ010000065.1:0-12273 GCA_964367945.1 uncultured Oscillospiraceae bacterium
TGATGGAGGATATCATAAAGCAAGAAAAACAAAAAAGGCGCAGTGAGCTGGATGTTCTTCACTCGCAAATAAACCCACATTTTTTATACAATACTTTAGATTCTGTGGTGTGGATGGTAGAAAGTGGTCGCAGTGAAGAAGCCGTGGTTATGGTGACAGCTTTGGCGCGTTTGTTCCGTGTGTCGCTAAGTAGTGGCCGAAACACGATTCCGTTGGCAGATGAAATAAGCCATGCGGAAAATTATCTAACCATTCAGCAAATGCGATATAAAAATAAATTTGCAACACAAATAAAATTTCCGGAAAATTGCAGAAGATTTTATACTATTAAATTGATAATCCAGCCAATTCTAGAAAATGCTATTTATCATGGAATGGCCTATGCAGAAGACGGCGATGGAAGCATTGTGCTGACAGTCCGTGAAGAGGGCGATGGGCTTGTGATTGAAATTGTCGACAATGGGCCGGGCATACCTAAAGAACGAGTGGACGAGTTGCTAAAGGAAAATTCGTCTATTGCAAAAAAACAAGTAAACGGAAAAGGCTCGGGCATCGGCCTTTACAATGTACATCGCCGTATTCAGCTGAGCTTTGGCTCTCAATATGGATTGCGAATTTTTTCAGAGCCGGATGTAGGAACCACTGTTCACATTCTTTTGCCAAAGATAGAAGAGGGGATGATGAAAGAAGGGGATGGCGAGCATGAATAAACGATATATGATTGCGCTTGCTTTGCTACTATTTCTTTTAGGTACGGGTGTACTACTTTCTTTAAGCACGTTTTGGATACCGGGCAACGAAAGTGTGTCTGACTTGCTTGAAATAGCTGTGATTGTCAGGGAGAATGAGAGCCAAACTTTTCAGGCAATGCGCCTTGGTATGAATAGCGCGGCGGAAGACTATGTTGCTGAAATCCGGTTTTTGACACTGCCCTCAGAAAACGATACTGCAGCTCAGCGCGAGCTTTTATACAGCGAGTTGAGAGGTGGAATAGATGGAATTGTACTGGTGCCAACTGACACACAAACCTTGGCCGAGGATGTTGAGGCTATCACAGAACAAATTCCTTTAGTCACACTGGACGCAGACATGACAAACAACGGCGCAAATGCGTTTATTTCGGTGGACAACAAGGCCTTGGGCAAAGCTTTGGGAAATGCAGCTATAAACAGTATGTCTAAAGGCGAGAATGTCCTTTTGCTAAATAGAGATCCGCAAAATAGTGGCGTGAATGAACGAGTTTCGGCCGCAGCGGAGGTACTGGAAGAATATGGGTGTATAGTGAGCTATACATCAGGTACAGACGAAGACGGCCTCATGCAGGCACTGGAACATGATTTGGCAGAAAAAAGACCAAAAGCAGTGATTGCGTTTGAAGCGGTCACACTGGAAAGTGCCGCAAACTTAATGAGGGCACGATATCCGCAAACTTTGCTGTATGGTATGGGCGCCACCGAAACCATCACAGCTCATATCGAGTCGGGACGTATCACAGGCATAGCCGCACCAAATGAATTTGCCGCAGGATATATGGCAGTAGAAAGTCTGGCCTTGGCTATGCAAGGGCAAAGACCGTCGCCAATGATAGAGCTGGAGTTCAAAATGGTGCGCAAGGAAAATATGTATGACATAGATATTCAAAAGTTTTTGTTCCCGGTGCAGGCCTAAGAAGATGTTTGTAAAAGTAGGATATTTTGGTGTGAAGGTGATATAAATGAAACGCTTAAGCCTTTTGTTGATGGTTTTTATTTTGCTTACAGCTTGCACGACAAAGCAAGAGCCGCAAACAGTGCGTGTTGGGGTACTGCTATATGCGCAGGATGATGTGTTTTTAGGCACAATGGTACATGAATTTGAACAATATGCACGTGATATGGAAGAAAAACTGGGTATTAAAATCAACCTAGCTCTTGAATATGTGGATAACAATCAAGCCCAGCAATATCGGCAAATAGACCTAATGTTGTCGCAAGGATATGATGTGCTTTGCGTGAATGTGGTGGATAGAACAGCGGCATCTACCATTATAGACAGAGCAAAAGAAATGGATGTACCGCTTGTGTTTTTTAACAGAGAGCCGGTTCAAGAAGACTTAGAGCGGTTTGAAGACGCATATTATGTGGGCTCACCTGCCGCCACCGGCGGAATTTTGCAAGGCGAGATAGTTTTAGATGCTTGGAGCGAAAATCCTGAGCAGATAGATAAAAACTTTGATGGTATAATACAATATGTTATGCTTGAAGGTGAACAAGGCCATCAAGATGCTCTTTTGAGAACTGAGTACAGTGTACAGGTGCTGACACAAGCAGGCGTACCATTAGAAAAGCTGGCTAGCGCCTCGGCAAACTGGCAGCGGGCGCAAGCCACCGATAGAGTGACACAGTGGATAGATGAGATGCAAAGCGAAAATGATATAGAGCTGATATTAGCCAATAATGATGACATGGCGCTAGGTGCATTGGATGCATATTTCAGGGCGGGCTACGACAATGTAGATTTACCGTTTGTGGTGGGGGTGGATGCCACTTCACCGGCACTGGATGCGCTGGAACAAGGAATATTGAAAGGAACTGTTCATAACGACGGGATTCTTCAAGCGCAAACAATCTTACAGCTTGCTTTAGAGCTTGTCATGGATGGCTCGCCACAAAGCATACAGCTGACAGATGGCAGGTATGCTTGGCTGGACTATACGTCGGTAACACGTGACACAGTACAAGATTTCAGGGAAGATACAGGCTTATAAACATAGCTTATTTCATATACATTAATACACTAGGAGATGTGCAAATGAAAAATCAAAACAGTATTGAAATTATTAAAACTGCATACCCACAATATGAGCAGAAAAAAGAATATTATGACATGCGCATGAAAGAGCTTGAACTCAGTTTTGAGGCGCAGTTTGGAAAAAGAGAAAACTTGAGGCTTTTTTCTGCACCCGGGCGCATTGAAATAGGCGGAAATCATACTGATCATCAGCGTGGCTGTGTGTTGGCCGCAGGCATAGACCTAGATGTGCTTGGTGCAGTATCAGCCACAAGCAGTTCTTTGGTGCGCCTTTACTCTAAAGGGTATGGGCTTATAGAGGTAGATACAAGCGTGCTTGACATTAATGAAGCTGAAAAAAACACCACGGCGGCGCTAATTCGTGGTATTTACTACAAAATTAAAGAAATGGGCATGGAAGTCGGCGGCATGGATATATATTGTACGTCTGATGTGCTCAGTGGTTCAGGACTAAGCTCTTCTGCGGCATTTGAGGTGTTTTTAGGAACAGCTGTAAACCATGTTTATTGTGATGGAAAACTTACAGCGGTGGAAATTGCCAAGATAGGTCAGTTTGCTGAAAATGTATATTTTGGCAAGCCGTCTGGGCTTATGGACCAAATGGCATCTTCAGTAGGAAATGTAGTCGCCATTGATTTTAAGGATGATAAAAACCCTATAATAGAACAGGTGGATTTTTCTGTATCAGAAATAAAGCATGCTATTTGTATTATTGATTCCGGTGCAGACCATGCGGATTTGACAGACGAATATGCGCAAATAACACATGAGATGGGGCAGGTATCTGCTGTTTTTGGCAAGAAGTACCTGCGTGAGATTTCCAAGGAAGATTTGATGAACTCGGCTGAAGAAGTTTGCAAAAAAGCGGGCGATCGTGCGTTTTTGCGTGCGTTACACTTCCAAAATGAAAACGTCCGCGCTGTGTTAGAGGTTGATGCGCTTAAGGAAAAAGATTTTTCCGGGTTTTTCAGCTTGGTGCTGGAATCAGGGTATTCGTCGTTTATGTATTTGCAAAATATATTTCAGGCAAGCGATGCAAGCAACCAAAAAGTGGCAGTAGCCCTGGCGCTTTGTCAAGAGATTTTAAACGGCGAGGGAGCTTTCCGTGTGCACGGAGGTGGGTTTGCAGGCACAGTGCAAGCGTTTGTTCCGCTTTCTAAGTTGGAAGAGTTCAAGCTGAGGATAGAGGCTGTTTTAGGGCAGGGAATGTGCCATGTTTTATCTATTCGTCAGCTTGGAGGTGTCGAAATCCCAAGGAGTGCATGTGATTAATCTGCACTAAAGTGCTTGATTTCAGCAAAATAGTAGTGATAAAATGAGAGTAAAAAAAGCAAAAGCTAAGGAGAGGTCCTGATGGGGAAAGTTGTAGTTTTGTTTGAAGTGAAGCCAACCAAAGAGGGAATGAAAAAATATCTAGAACTTGCAGCGATGTTAAAGCCGATGTTCAGTGAAGCAGAGGGGTTTATCAGTGCCGAAAGATTTCAAAGCTTGAATGAAGAAGGCAAGCTGCTTTCAATGAATGTGTGGGAAAGTGAAGAAGCTGTAGAAAAATGGCGCAATAATATGAAGCATAGAATGGGCCAAGCTGAAGGAAGAGAAAAACTTTTTGAAAGCTATAAAATAACAGTTTGCAAGTCTATGCGTGAATACAGCGATACCAGCCGGGAGAACGCGCCTAAAGACTCGAACGAGTATCTGCTGGGATAACCTGGCATCAGTTTTGGAACGAAAGCAGAGGAAAGATGATATGCAAGTGTATATAGCGCTTTTGCGAGGGATAAATGTCGGTGGTAAGAACAAAATACCGATGCCAATTTTGAAAGCTGCATTCGAGGAAACTGGTTTCACCGAGGTTTTGACCTATATTAACAGCGGAAATGTGATTTTTAAAAGTGATAAAACTGATAAAATAGAGCTGATAGACCTGTGTGAAAATTTAATATTTGAAAAGTTTGGCCTAAATATTCCGGTGTGTATTGTGACATTTGGTGAAATTGCAGAGGCCTTGGGGAACGCGCCCAAGTGGTGGGATGCTGAAAGTGAAGTGGAAACAGTGCATCAGACTATTTTTCTTATTCCGCCTATTACGGCAAGCGAGGTTTGCAAAGCTGTGGGTGAGGCGAAAGATGAGTTTGAAAAGGTAGGGTATTATAATAATGTGATATTTTGGTCTGCGGCAAAGGCAACATTTACAAAAACAAGATGGAGCAAAATTGCAAGCTCCAGTGTGTATAGCAAAGTGACTATCCGAAACGCAAACACTGCAAAGAAGTTGCTGGCACTTAGTAGCAAGCTTTAGGAGGTGAAACATGCCGATAGAAACATACTTGAGCACAATTGACGATAAGGCGAAAGAAAAAATATTGCCCATTATTTCATACATTGAAAAAAACTATAAAGAAGCTGTGTTCGATGAAAAATATTCAGAGAAAACGTATATTCCCACATGGCGGTTAAATGGTAGATATGTAGCTGTTGGATGTAGAAAAAACTATATCAGTGTTTATTTTGGTAGTGCCGAGGCAATAGAAGCAGTGAAAAATAGCATAAATTCATCAAATGTCACAGTGAGAAAAGGCTGTGTGAATATCAGATATGGGAATATTGATTTTCCGTATGGTGCTATATACAAGGGTATTGATGAATGTTTCAAGTGAAATAAAACACAAAAAGTGATGATGTAAATTTTTACATCATCACTTTTTTGTGCCACTGAATGAAAATACACAACAGAATAAGGATGGTTTTAAATATATTTTGCATTAAAGTAATGTTGGATATATAATGATAAAGATAAAAGATAGCCGGTGGCTAGTAATTGAAAAATGGAGATAGATGAATGAGTACGATTTCAGATTCAGGTAAAACAGGAAAACTAAAAAATCACACAAAAGGATATTTGCTAACACTAGTGGCGGCTATATTTTGGGGAACACAAGGTGTTGCTACATCTTTAATACAAAGCTCAGGAACCAGCTCGATACAAGCTGTATTTTTACGACACGGTACTTGCGTAATTGCACTTGGGATTTTCTATTTAATCAAAAAGCCGGAAATATTTAAAGTGAAAGCAAAAGACTTTATATTTCTAGGGTGTATAGGCTTTTTTTCATTGTTTTTGACAGCGCTGTTTCATGCGATGGCAATAGTTGAGATAGGGGTGTCGCTAACGGTCACACTATACTATTCTTCTGTTGCATTTGTGCTGATACTATCTGCTATATTTTTGAAAGAAAAAGTGACACTGAAAAAAGTTGTTTGCATTACTGTGATTATTCTGGGATGTGCTATAGCAAACGAGTTGTTTTCATCGTTGGCATCACTTGCAAATATAGGAATGCTGTATGGTTTGATGACAGGATTTTTTTATGGATCATACAGTGTACTTTTGAAGTTTGGATTAAACAAATTGCCTTCCGAAACAATTTGTTTTTATGGATTTTTAGTTTCAACACTGTGTGCGTTTCCATTTAGCGAGCCTGCTGAGTTGATCAAAATTGTACAAAATGATTTCTCGATAATTTTATCCATGTTGTATTTAGGGGTGTTTACAGGCGCTGTTGCATACATAGCCTACGGAAAAGGAATGCAATACATAGAAAGCTATCATGCAGCTGTTATCACCACACTGGATTTACCGGTTTCAATAGTATTAAGTATAACGATTCTCAGTGAGAAAATTACGCCTAATTTATTTTTAGGAAGCACGATTATTGTGCTGGCGGTGATATATTTGAACTTGCCTAAAGGTTTTTGGCGCATAAAAATAAAGCAATAAAATAAAAGATATATTGCTTTATTTTGTGTTATTTAATTAGTATACATTTTTGCGGTATATATTGAAGTATCGAAGATTAGGTTTTTAGCCATGTGCGAGGATAAAACAAAACCAGCATCGGATACAGCTCCAGCCTGCCTGCAAGCATGTTAAAGCTAAGCAAAAACTTTCCGAAATTGCTAAAACCGGAATAGTTGCCGGTAGGGCCTACTTCTCCCAGGCCCGGCCCGATATTGTTTATGCAGGCAATAACAGCAGTCGCGGTTGTTGTCAGGTCAAACCCGTCTAAAGCCAGTAGCAATATCGAGATGGATAAAATAATCATATACACAATTAAAAACGATTGCACTCCGGATAAAACAGAGGGAGATAAAGCCTTTTTATCCATTTTAACAACTGTTACAAATCTTGAATTGATAGTGCGTCTCACTTCTTTAATTGCTTGCTTGAACAAAATTATAATACGAGAAACTTTTATACCGCCACCGGTAGAGCCGGCACAAGCACCAATAAACATTAAAAATACTAGTATAGCTTGAGAGAAAACCGGCCACTGGTTGAAATCAGCGGTACCAAAGCCTGTGGTTGTAATGATAGACGCCACTTGGAAAAGAGTGTCTCTGAAAGCTTCTTCAAAGCTGTCGTAAAGATGGTATATGTTTATGAATATAAGTGTTATAGCACCCAGCACTATTAGCAAATATCCTCTTAATTCTTCGCTGGTGAAAACCTGTGCGAACTTTCGTATAAGGATAAAATAAAATAAGTTGAAGTTTATTCCGAATAGTAGCATAAAAATACTTATAATATATTCCACAGCTGCACTGTCGTACCCTCCAATGCTGGTGTTTAAAACAGAAAAACCACCTGTTCCGGCAGTGGCAAAAGCATTTACAGCGCTATCAAAAAGTGACTGACCGGCAATTAGCAACGCAATAATTTCAAGAACTGTAAGCCCTAGGTATATAGCGTAAAGTAGCCTTGCGCTGAACCTCATTTTGCTTGCCAGCTTGCTCACTTTTGGTCCGGGTACCTCGGCGCGCATAAGGTGCATCTCGGGCACTTGCGTGCTTGGTAAAACGGCCAGCACAAAAACAAGCACGCCCATTCCGCCTATCCAGTGCGTGAAACTTCTCCAAAACAGAATACTTTTTGGTAAAGATTCTATTTCAGTTAAAATACTGCTTCCCGTTGTGGTGAAGCCGGATACAGTTTCAAACCACGCATCTGCAAACGAGGGTATTGCGCCACTGATAATGAACGGCATACTTCCAAACAAAGAAAGTATAATCCAGCCAAGTGCAACAATAACATAACCCTCTTTAGCGTACATCTGTGCTTTGTTTTTTGTCAGGTAGCGCATTGGGATTGAAAGTAGCACAAGAACTAAAATGGGTATTAAATATGCATAAAATAAGTTTTCACCATAGTAAAAAGATACTAGCATTGGAAGTGTCAATAAAATTGCAACAACAAACATTATCTTACCCAGGGTTTTTGATATAACATCCAAGTTCATATATATAGTTCCTTCTTAGATTATTTCGAAGATATCGTTGATATCTTTAATGTGTCTGTTTGTTGTCACAACAATAACAATGTCATTATGCTGTATGATGTCGTTTCCACTTGGTATAAGGGTTAAATTTGAACGCACTATGCCTGCAATTATTGCATCGTCCCTTATTTTTAGTTTTTTTAGTGGAATATCCATCCAGTCTGTTTTTATGCTCATAAAAAACTCTAACGCTTCAACTTGCCCGTCCATCAACTTATGAAGAGTTTTTATAGTGTTTCCCGAAACATTTTGTTTTGCGCGCACATACTGCAGTATAGTGTTTGCTGTTGTTGTTTTTGGTGAAACTACATTGTCAAAAACAAAGTTTTTAGCAAGGTCGATAAGAGCGTCTCTATTTATCTTTGTTATAACTTTTCGTACGTTTTTTGTTTGAGCATACATAGAAACAATCATGTTTTCTTCGTCTATTCCCGTAAGCGATACACAGGCATCGACTGTTTCAATACCTTCTTCAATTAGTATTTCTTGCCTGGTGCCATCACTATGTATTATTGTGGCTTTAGGAAGCATTTCTGCAAGATTTAAGCAAGTTTCTTCGTTGTTTTCGATTATCTTGACTTTCATTCCCATGTCACATAGCTGCTTTGCAAGATAGTGTGATATTTTTCCGCCGCCGATAATCATAACACTTTTTATTGGATCTTTGATGATACCTGTGCTTCTGAAAAAATCATTTAGGTCTGAGTGTGATGCGGTTAGATGGATTTTATCACCTTCTTTTAAAACCACATCTCCACTGGGAATAATGGCATCGTCACCACTTTGAACAGCGCATACAAGAACATTTAATTTCAGTGCTTTATTCAAATTGAAAAGTGGTATATCGGCAAGCTTGCTACCTTTTTCTATTTTTATTTCTATCAGATCAACCCTGTTGGTTGAGAAGCTTTCAATGTTGATTACCGATGGGAACCTAAGCATTTTTGAAATTTCAAGTGCCGCTTGAAACTCAGGGTTTACTATCATTGAAAGCCCAAGCTCAGTTCTCATAAAAGGGAGCTGTTTGATATAGCTGGGGTTTCTTACCCTGGCGATACAGTGCCTTGCACCCATTTTGCGTGCAGTCATACAGCACAACAAGTTGATTTCATCGGAGTCTGTTGTTGCGATTACAAGATTTGTTTTTGAGACCTCTGCCTCGGATAAAATGTCGTATATAACACCATTGCCACATACAGCCTGAATATCATGCTCGTTCATCAAAGAATCTAAATGATCTTCTCTTTTATCAATGATGGTCACGTCATGATCTTCTTCACACAAATTACTTGCTATCGCAGCGCCAACTTTGCCTGCGCCTACAACTATAATTTTCATAGACTGAATTTCCTTTAATTAATGTTTACTGTATAGCTAAGTATACTCCTTGAGAACATCTTTTTCAACACATTTAGATGTTGTGATGTCATAAAAGTGAAATATACCTTATAGTGGCTGAGATATAGTGCTGATTTGCAAGGATTAACATCGTTTGGATTGCCTTTAGAAAGCGGGTTATTGTACCGTTTTTCAAAATAAAACACACCAAAATCTCCATTTACCTTAAGGGGAGTATTTTGGTGTGTTTTATTTGTCGAAAAGTCAGGGATACAATATTTAGAATGCCGACTTATGACGTTAGTTTGGTGGCTTTTATCTTGTTGTGCCACGCGAGTATATATCGTGTGAAAACAAATTATACCTAGTCGGCATCACGGACGAGCCTTACCATATTAAATACACGCTGCTCATCGCCTTGTGGAGCATTTGAATCGGAAACAGGATAGTCCTCTACACTGCCTGTTTTGGGATCACTTTTTTGAGAACCTGCACCATGTGCATCAACGGTTTCTCCGTCCATTTCACCAAGAGCGTTTCCGAAAACCATATAAGAAGCAGCGCCATATTCAGTTGACGAAGCACTTAAATCATCGTGAGTTGTTCCAGACCAGTAGTACCCATAATCATCTTCGCCGACATAGTTTGTAATGGGTGTGCAGTCAAATAAACTATCAATAGCGGCTGTTCCGGTAACTGCAAGCGATTGCTCATAATCAACTAAGCTTTGAAGTTCTTTAATATCAGGCAATCTCCAATCGGAATAACCTAGGAAATTCTCCTCATTTTTTTCTTGCACCCAGGCCAACGCGTCTTCCCAAGTCAGTGCACCATTACCGTTTTCGTCGGTATAGCCTTCATAATAGCCTGAGTCGTACTGTGACCACATTAGTGAAGTAGCCTCATCGGTGATAGTTTCGTCACCATTATCCACAAATAAGTTTTGACCATAACTTGTGTTTCCACGAACAAAATAGCAGTAGAAATCTTTATCAATTTCATAGCCTTTAATACGTCCGTCAGCAAAGTTATATCCAAATACTGTTGTGTTGCCACCTAAAGTTGTTGAACCATAAATTGTAGAAGTTAAGATTTGAGAATCTATAAATCGTGATTCTCCTGCGGCATCGCCGTACTCAAACACAAAATAATCGGTGTCAATATATGGTGTGGATGTAGAAGAACTTGTTCCGGTGTTTCCAGAAAAGTCTACTAAAGAATAAAGCTCTTTCATTGATGGTATTCTCCAGTCAGAGTAACCCAAGTAATTGCTTTGGTTTAATTCTTCTAGTAGTTCAACAGCCTCAGGCCATGTCAATTTTTCGCCTGGATCTTGAGTCCACATAAGCCCTGTCACATTGTCAGAAACAGTACCATCACCATTGTCGGTATAGCTGGGGGCATTACCTACAAATTGTGCGTCTTGGCCATAGAAGGCATCGCCTTCAGCAGGCTCGTCTATAATAGCGTCGTTTGAGAAAAATGTAGTCTGATTGGTATCAACAATAGGATATCCATCAACTGTTGCCTCATAGCCTACAGCTGCTACAAGCTCGGCTTCTATCTCTTCGGCCTCTTCAACTGTGAAAGTGCTTGTCATTGATTGTGCCCCGCCAGGAGGGGGACCGGATCCTTCTGCACCATCTTCGGGAGGAGGTGCTTGTTCTTCTGTGCTGTTGCTTTCAGCCGCCTGACTTTCTTGCGCTTGATCGGTGTTGCTTGAAGAAATGTCAGAGTCTTGGCTCTGGCATGCAGCAAGGCTTATACATGTGAGCACTGCTAATAAAAATGCGATAAATTTTTTCATAAAGTAATTTTCCAATTTGATTGTTATAATTTTTGGTATGTTTCAGAGTATATATTGGAATCCTTAAACATACCTTAAATTCCAAAAACAAATTAGATGTATTGACATGGTAAGTGAAAGCGCTAATACTAATATAAGTGAGACATTTATCAAGAAGTTACATGCTACCTTGAAAACGGCACAAGCGATTCAAAAAAAGAGTATTTTGTGGTAGGCAATTATAAAAAGATACCGAACAAAGCAGGTGGTGCGCAAACTACCGTACCTGAGCTTGTGTCAGGAGAGATTAAAATTTTAGTATCATAAGAAGAAAAGAGGAAAACATGAATAACGAGTTAATATTTATTGGGGAAATAAAAACTCCGTATAACACATTAGCAGATTGCCCACATAATATTTCATTTGATGGTCCACTATGTGAAATATTGATAGAGGAAAAATACAAAGACGGTTTAGTCGGATTAAAAGCAGAAGCACATATTTTGGTGCTATATTGGCTAGACGGTGCTGAAAGAACAGTTACTATAGGTCCGTCACATGGTGGACCCAGCATACACGGCACGTTTAATAGAAGAACACCGCATAGACCAAATCCTATAGGCGCGGCTGTTGTGAAGATAGAAAAAATACAAGATACTACAATTGTAGTAAAAGGTTTAGATTGTTTGTCGGGCACAAAATTGTTGGATATAAAACCGGCAATTTTCAAAGAACTTTAAAATAACTGCTAAGTAATGATTGCTATATATTAGTTAAAGACAAAACAACCTTGTTATTAATAATAAGGTTGTTTTGTTCCGCTACAGCAAAAATACAGCCAAAGGCAAACAGTTTATGCAGTAATACGGCATGATAGCTTTTTGAAGTTGGTTAAGTTTACAATGTCGGTGAAAATATGGTATACTACCAGTGTATATATTTAAAAGGTGTATAAACAGGAGGAAACCATGAACAGCGGTAATATACTGAAAAAAACAGTCGGCATTGTGGCAAGCTTTGCTG
>CAYIZZ010000066.1:0-12259 GCA_964367945.1 uncultured Oscillospiraceae bacterium
TCCATCATGCCGCAACCTGTTTGCTCACGTAGAGTCTTTACATCTTGTGCAGTAAATGCCATATTAATCAAGCTCCTTATCGGATTTATATTTGTTTGTTAGTTTATGCCTCGGCTACTTCTGCTACAGCCTCGGGTTGTGCGTCTTCCATTTGCTCGCCTTGACGACCTTCAAGTACAGCGGAAGCCATGGTGCCTGCAATAAGACGAACAGCACGAATAGCATCATCGTTGCCGGGAATTACATAGTCAATTTCGTCGGGATCGCAGTTTGTGTCAACAATAGCAACAATAGGAATGTGCAGTTTGCGAGCTTCAGCAACAGCGATACGCTCTTTACGAGGATCAACGATGAAAAGTGCTCCGGGTAGACGGTCCATATCTTTCACGCCGCCCAGGAATTTTTCAAGTTTTTCAATTTCCAGGTTAAGTTTAATAACTTCTTTTTTGGGAAGAAGGTCGAATGTGCCGTCTTCTCTCATTTTTTTCAGTTGAGCCATACGCTCGATACGACGACGAATGGTGTTAAAGTTTGTTAGCATACCACCCAGCCAACGAGCATCCACATAAGGCATGTTGCAACGAGCACTTTCCTCACGAATGGATTCTTGAGCTTGTTTTTTAGTGCCAACGAACAAAATATCTTTGCCGCTTTCAGAAAGCTCACGCACAAAGTTGTAAGCTGCGTCCACTTTCTTCACAGTTTCTTGCAAGTCAATGATATAAATACCATTGCGCTCGGTGAAAATGTAACGGGACATTTTTGGGTTCCAACGACGTGTTTGGTGTCCGAAGTGCACACCGGCTTCAAGCAATTGCTTCATAGAAATAGCTGCCATAAATAGTACCTCCAAATATTTTAGTTTGTTTTCCTCCGCATCATCTTTCATGCCTCCCCATCCTATGGCAAAGGACACACGGGGCGCAAAATAATGCGTGTGGATTTCAGGCGCATAAATGCACCAGCCGATATATTGTATCATGAATCTTCCATAAAATCAAGGAATTTCCACAAAATTATCATCTATAAGTTCTTCCAGATTGAAAAGATATGTCTTGTTACAAAAATGACACTCCACTTTTGCGTTGTTATCCTCTTTTTGCATCTCTAGCAGCTCTTCTTTTCCGATGCCTACTAGAATATCTTCGGTTTTTTCACGGCTACATTTACACATATACTCTGCAGTTTTTTCTTCAAGGATTTGTGGAGCAAAGCCTTTTAAAGCTGTGTTAATCATGTCATAAGGCGAGCCACCTTGACTGAGCAATTGTGTCACTTGAGGCAAGTCCTTAATATTAGCCTCTATCTGCGCAATCTCCGCTTCGGTAGCTCCCGGAAGTAGCTGAAGTAAATATCCGCCGGCACACTGTATGCTTAAATCGGTGTTCACCAAAACACCAAGCGAACACACTGTGGGTGTTTGCTCGCTTGCGGCGTAATACGCAGTCACATCCTCTGCAATTTCACCGCTCACAATAGGAACTTGCCCAATATACGGCTCTTTCATCCCTAGGTCTTTCATCACGGACAACGTACCGTTTGTGCCTACTGCAGCGCCCACGTCCAGCTTGCCGTTTGCCTTTAGTGGCAACTCTATGCCGGAATATGTGGCGTATCCACGCACGTTACTATCACCGTCTGATATGGCTAAAATCACACCTGCCGGGCCACCGCCGGCCATACGCAAGGTTAGGTTATCTTGTGGGTTTTTCATCCAGCTACCCATAAGAGAAGCCGCTGTCAGCATTCTGCCCAAGGCTGCGCTCACCACCGCGCTTGTTTTATGAATTCGCTCCATATCGCGCACAATCTCAGTGGAGTCTATTGCGCAAATCACTATGCCGCCATTTTCAGAAATGGCACGTACCATGTTGTTTTTCATGTACCGTCTTCCTTTTTATATCTTACTTTTTACTATTTATAAATTCCTGCAAATAGGTGTTTTTCATATATATTATTTTTTTACTGCCGAAAACAAAAGACGCTGTGTATCGTGTTTTATCGGCGCAAAGCTCTCACCATCCACCACGTTTATCATATGAAACCCATTTTGCAAAAGCACATTTTCTAAAAATGTAGGCGCATGATGATATTCTGTTATCTTCTCTACAAAGCTGCCATCTTCATCTTCTATCGAAAGCTCTATCTCCACACGGCCGTCTTCATGATGGTATGTGTTTTCCCAAATGCAAGTATATCCATCTTTTGTCTGAATTTCAAACACATTATCGCTTAAAATTTCCTTGTGTTTATATTCTGTGTTCACATCAAAAATAAATATACCGCCGCTTTCCATGAACAATGACACTTTTTCTATGCTGTTTTCAACCTGCTGTTTTGTCAAATGACTAAACGTGTCAAACGTAGATATCGCCGCATTTATTGTCCCGTACAAGTCAAGCTTTGCTATATCTTGACAAAGAAGCAATATATCGACGTTTTCTTTTTCTGATTTTTCACGAAGCACCTGCAACATATCACACGAGGCATCCACAGAAATTACGTCATATCCGGATTTTGCCAAGCGTACACTCACCTCGCCTGTACCACATCCCAGATCTGCCACAATACCATTTTTAATATCGTGATTTTCAAGAAGTGAGTGCAAGTGAGAAAAAAGGGTGTCGTAGTCGGCATCCTCGTTCAGGGTGTCATAAGCGTATGCAAAAGACTCATATGCCAAGATTTTCCACGTCCGTTTCTGTCGTCTCGCCTACTTGTGCAACTTCTTGTATTTCCAGTAAGGCGTTTTCAGCTTCATTTTGCAGTAATAATTGTAGTGTTTCTATCCCAGTGCCTTTTTCAGCACTGGTTAAAATAATCTCCCTGCACCCATATGGCGCAAGCCACTCTGTGAATTCATCTATTATTCTTTTGTGTTGTGATGGTTTGTTTTTGTCTGACTTTGTCAGTACTGCCACAAACGGCACATCATAATGCTTTAGATATTCCATCATACCTATGTCATCTTTGCTGGGCGCATGACGACTATCTAAAAGTTGCAAAAGCATTTTAATGTCACGGTTTTGTGCAAAGTATCCGTTAATCAGCTCATCCCAGCGCCTGCGCTCAGACTGTGATGTTTTGGCATAGCCATATCCCGGCAAGTCCACCAAGTACACCTCACCCGCCTTGTAAAAGTTTATTGTGGCGGTTTTACCGGGTGTAGAAGATACTCTGGCAAGTTTTTTGCGATTACACAGTTTGTTTATCAGCGAAGACTTGCCCACATTAGAGCGTCCGGCAAACACAAACTCCGGACCGTCTTTGTTGGGTAACTGCTTTGAAAAACCATAGGCAGCAGTAAATTCTGCTGTTTGAAAATTAAGTGCTTGTTGTTTCATTTTTTCTCCCTGTAACATAGTATGTAGGCAATCTTCGATTGTTTTTAGCTTGTTTTAAACGCCTGTCTCTTCCATACCGGTTCGATAAAACAGTCTGCCAATCAAGTTTCCGATAAGCGCAACAATTCCATATCCAAATATATACACCCAAGCAGTGTAATTATAAAAGATAAAAATTGTAGGTATAAATAAAACGCTAATCACAACTGGATAAAACCAAACAAATCCATTTTTTGTGCTGTATACAAATGACGTCAAAAAACATATTAACGGTATTCCTATGAGCAAAATAAATATTGCAGTTCCGGTGGTTTGAATTAAAAGCGGCAATAAATAAAACGAAAGTATATTTATCACTAAATAAGGCATCATCTTTAATAGTTTGCTCATAAAACTAAACCTCGTTTGATTACTTTTTCAGCTTTTACTTGATTTTGATTTTCCATTTGAAGTCATAATAAACGCATGTATGAAAGGTATTAAAATGACTAGTGCAAATAATGCAAAAGCCACTATCATTTTCTCCTGATTATATTAGCGCCTTATTATTAATAATACCACATTAACAGGCTCAGCGCCACTAAAATAGTACATCTTCCCACAATAAAAAGCGCCTACCATCCAAAGCATGGATAAGTAGGCACTAAAATTATTGTTGTATGTCAGGAGCCACAGCTTTTGGTTTTGTAGGCGGTGGCACAGCTAATTTACCTTCAGTGTTTGCTTGTGTCTTTTTTCTGCGTCCTTTTGTGGATTTTTCATCTTTCATGATTGATACCGCAAACGCTTCTTTCAAGTTTGACACTGGGATAAACTCAACATGTTTCTTCACTTCGCTATCCACATGGTATAAATCAGACATATTTGCTTTTGGAATCAGCACCTGTTTCATACCTTCCCTGTATGCTGCCATACTTTTTTCTTTCAAACCACCTATTGGTAACACATTACCATGTAGTGTGATTTCACCTGTCATGGCAACATCACTGCGCACAGGGCGTTTTGATAAAATAGACACCAGTGCCGTAGCCAATGTGATGCCTGCCGACGGCCCATCTTTTGGCACCGCACCTTCAGGTGCATGGATATGGATATCCACTTCTTTAAAAATGTTTGGTTCTATGCCAAATTCTTTGTAATTTACACGTGCATAAGTGATTGCAAGATGTGCGCTTTCTTTCATTACATTGCCAAGGCATCCTGTAAGCTCCAGCTTGCCACTTCCGTTTTCAATCACTTGAATTTCTATGGGTAAAATCTCACCGCCAACGCTGGTCCATGCCAAACCATTTGCAATACCCACAGCATTCGCCTTGTTGTAGAATGAAGGTTTCATGCGTTTTGGTCCAAGTAAATTTTCAAGGTTTTGGCTTCCAACACTGATTTTTTCTTCTTTACCCGAAGCAATATTCTTTGCGCATTTACGCAACACTTCAGTGATGACACGTTCTAAATTACGCACACCGGACTCACGCGTATAGCTTTCAATTAACATGTTTAGGGCAGCGTCGGTGATTTTCACACGGCCTTTTAGTCCATTTTTCTCCAGCTGTTTTGGAATAAGATGTTTTTTAGCAATATTGAATTTTTCCACATCTGTGTAGCTGGAAAGCTCGATAACATCCATACGATCCAGCAGTGGACGAGGAATGCTACTCAAATCATTCGCTGTGGTAATAAACAATACATCGCTTAAATCAAAGGGTATATCGAGATAGTGATCTTTGAAAGTTTTGTTTTGTTCAGGGTCCAGTGCCTCCAAAAGTGCAGCGGCAGGATCTCCTCTAAAATCACTTGCCAGCTTGTCGATTTCATCAAGTAACAACAGTGGATTACGGCTTTTTGCCGACTGAATGGCCGAGATTATCTTGCCGGGCATCGCCCCAATATATGTCCTGCGATGACCACGAATCTCTGCCTCATCACGCACACCACCAAGGCTCATTCTGGCATATTTTCTGCCCAGTGCCTTTGCGATAGAGTTTGCCACCGAGGTTTTACCGACACCCGGAGGTCCATATAGACAAATTATCTGGCTTTTCACATTTGGTGAAAGTTTGCGCACACTTAAAAGTTCTAAAATGCGCTCTTTCACCTTTTTCATGCCATAATGGTCTTTATTCAGCTGTTTTTCAGCTTTGTTTATGTCCAGACTATCCACAGTTTCCACATTCCAAGGTAATTCAAGGCATGTATCAAGATATGTGCGTATCACCGCAGCTTCTTGGCTGGAGCCTTGCATACGCATCAAACGGCTTACTTCTTTCAGCAGCTTTTCTTCGCTAACCTCGTCCAGTTTCAAGGCCGTAATCTTTTCGTTATACTTTTCAGCCTCGGTATGTGTATCTTCGTTTTCGTCAAGCTCTCCTGCAATAGCTCTCATTTGCTCTCGCAGATAGTAGTCTCTTTGGTTTTTGTCCATTTGCGTGGATACTTTTTCTTGTATATCCCTTTCAATAGACAATATCTTGTTTTCTTTTTGAAGTAAATCCAATATTTTTTCAAGACGTTCCATCAAAGACGGAATGGCTAAAATATCCTGCTTGTCTGTATATTTCAGCATGAGATTCGCCGGCAAATACTCTGACAAAAACAACGCATTATCATTTGTTAGTATGTTGTATATCACATCTTTTGACAAGCGTGGGCTCATGGAAAGATATTGCTCGAATGTTTCCTTTATGCTACGCAGCAACGCCTCTACCTTTGCGGCGTCAACAGCACGTGGTGGTTTCACCGGTGCACTTTTGATGCTTGCTTGTAAAAACTTGCCCTCGGTGTCTAGTGCCAACATTTTGGCGCGATAGCGTCCTTTTACGATCACATTTACCAAGTTATCAGACACACGAAGCAGCTGCTTTACCTCGGCCACAACACCAAAGCTGTGTAGATCTTTCATGCCGGGATTATCCACATCAATATCTTTTTGTGTTACCAAAAACACGTTGTTTCCATTAGTCATGGCCCATTCAATAGCGGCGATTGATTTTCCTCGCCCTACTTCAAAATGGATGACGTTACTTGGAAAAACTACAAGCCCTCGTAACGCAATAACCGGTAAGCGTAAAATATCTGCACCGGATTTTAATTTCACTTTTACTTTTTCTGCCATAAAAAAACTCCTCTCTTTCTTGGTTTTCACAGGCAATCTCAAAACTGGAAAAAACTTCATTTCAGAAGTGATTGTAAATTTACCATCTTGGCAAACATATGAACATTGTTTTAAATTAAGATGAAATTTATCATTTTATCGTATTAATTTTAACAGTTCATACATTTTTCAATAATTAGCAGTCATCTAACACGTTTGCTAATATGGTTATTATACACAATAAATGTGAAGAATTCAAGGAAGATTCAATAAAACATATCTTACATTTTTTATTGTCCTTATTTTATCGTAAAAAAATAGAGCAAAGAACCCTGTGAAAAGCCCTTGCTCTATCGGTTATTAACTTTTAGCCGCTGAGTGCCTGCGGTTTCCCGCCGTTATTTTTATACCTCTTGCGCACAGCACCAAACTCGATTTTCGGTTTCGTGCCATCCCTCACCACTTTTTCGTTGATAACAACTTTAATAATGGTAGGATCGCTTGGGATGGTATACATAACGTCCATCAGTGTTTTTTCCATTATACTGCGTAGACTGCGAGCGCCGTTGCCCATAACAATAGCCTTTTTTGCCACTGCTGTTAATGCTGTGTCTGTAAACTCAAGGTCTACGTTATCCAAACGGAACAACATTTTGTATTGCTTCAACAAGCTGTTTTTTGGATCTTTCAGCACGCGTACCAGCGCTTTTTCATCCAAAGCATCCAAAACGGTGATAACGGGAATACGCCCCACCAGCTCCGGAATCAAGCCAAACTTCATAATATCGTCTGACTCCACCTTTGACAAAAGCTTATGTTTTGTTTTCTTGGGGTCTTCCTTCAGCGAAGAACCAAAGCCCAAAGACGAAGTATCGGTGCGTTTTTGTACTATCTTATCAAGACCGTCAAATGCGCCACCGCAGATAAACAATATGTTTTTGGTGTCTATTTGGATAAATTCTTGCTGTGGATGTTTACGTCCACCTTGAGGTGGAACATTTGCCACAGTGCCTTCAAGTATCTTTAGCAGTGCTTGCTGCACACCCTCACCGCCAACATCACGAGTGATGGAAGGATTTTCGCTTTTACGTGTTATTTTATCTACTTCATCAATGTAAATTATGCCACGTTCGGCTTTTTCCACATCAAAGTCTGCAGCTTGAATCAGCTTTAGCAGAATATTTTCCACGTCTTCGCCCACATAGCCTGCCTCTGTAAGTGTGGTGGCATCAGCAATGGCAAACGGCACACCCAGCATTTGTGCCAGTGTTTGCGCAAGCAAAGTTTTACCTACACCGGACGGGCCCAAAAGCAATACGTTGCTCTTTTGCAATTCTACATCGTCCAAATGTGGTGTCAAAATTCGCTTATAGTGATTGTACACCGACACCGCAAGCACTGTTTTTGCCACGTCTTGGCCTATTACATACTGGTCAAGGCCTTCTTTTATTTCCTGTGGTGTCAAGATTTTAACTTCATTACGTAGTGGCGGCCGCTTTTTAGATATGTTTGAGCGTTTAGTTGCGCTACTCTCGTCCATATACTGGCCGTCGTCGTCTCCAAGCAAAGAATAGCAAAGCTCTATGCATTCATTGCAGATGTTTACACCTGGGCCGATGATCATGCGCTCAACATCATCTTGCCACTTTCCGCAAAAATTGCACGACAGCATATTATCTTTACCGTTTTTGTTCTGTGTTGCCATACATCACCTATGTGTTGCGCTAATATTAGCGCTCTGTGATAATCTTATCGATTAATCCGTATTCCACAGCTTCCTCGGCGCTCATAAAACAGTCACGCTCGGTGTCACGTTCCACCACTTCAAGCGACTGACCTGTTTTTTGAGCTAAAATTTCATTCAAATGCCTACGCATCTTCAAAATACGCTCTGCCATGATTTTGATATCAGAAGCAGGGCCTTTTGCACCGCCCGAAGGCTGGTGAATCATGATTTCACTGTTTGGCAGTGCTATACGTTTACCTTTTGCACCGGCCGCAAGTAAAAACGCACCCATTGATGCCGCCATGCCGATACATATAGTAGACACATCACACTTGATATAGTTCATTGTATCGTAAATTGCCATGCCGGCAGTAATAGACCCACCGGGACTGTTGATATAAAGGCTGATGTCTTTATCAGGATCTTGGCCTTCAAGATAAAGCAGCTGTGCCACAATCAAGCTGGCAGTGGTGTCGTTCACCTCATCGCTCAGCATAATTATTCTGTCGTTCAACAGGCGCGAATAAATATCATAAGAACGCTCGCCACGAGAGGTTTGTTCCACAACATAAGGTACTAATGCCAATTGTGTATCCTCCAATTGTTTAATTTGTCTTACATTTACTCATGCTAACTGCCGAGTTATTCAGGTTTTGCTTCTTCTTTTTTCTTTTTAGCGGCAGGTTTTTTAGCTGCGGGTTTCTTTTTTTCTTCTTTTACTTCTTCTTTTTTCTCTTCTTCAGTGATTTTTGCACTGGATTTGATATGATCAATAGCTTTGTTTACAGCCAGATCTTTTTTCACGTCTTCTACCGGAACAAGTTTTTCCACTTGCTCTTTTTCCATGTTATACGCTTCGGCAATTCTGTTCACTTCAGCTTCAAGATCTTCTTCAGTAGCTACAATCTCTTGTGCTTTTACAACAGCTTCCAGCGCCAAACGGATTTTCACTTGTTTTTCGGCAGATTCTTTGAATCCATCGCGGAAAGATGCCTCATCCATGCCGGTATACTGCATGTATGTGGGTAGATTCATACCTTGTTGCTCTAAGCGGAAAGAAAAATCACGTGCCATCTCATCTATGCGATTTTCGTACATTTCTTCGGGAATTTCACCCTCCATTGCTTCTACCACTTGGTCGATAAGTGCATTTTCCACTTCAAGGTCAGCTTGTTTATCAAGCTCGTCTTGTTTTGTTTTTCTGATGCTGTCTTTTAGCTCGGCCAATGTGTCATACTCGCTGACATCTTTTGCAAACTCGTCGTCCAACTCAGGCAATTCTTTTTGCTGAATGCTGTTGATTTTTACTTTAAACACAGCTTCTTTGCCTGCTAGGTTGTCTGCGTGATATTCTGTTGGGAATGTGACTTTCACATCAAACTCTTCGCCTTCGCTGTGACCGATAACTTGGTCTTCAAAGCCGGGAATGAACTGGTTTGAGCCCAAAGTTAAATCGTGGCCTTCGTCTTTGCCGCCGTCAAACGGAACTTCGTCTACAAAACCTTCGTAGTTGATGTTAGCAATATCACCGGATTCTGCTGCGCCTTCTCTTGTGATCATGCGAGCATTGCGCTGACGCATTGCTTCAACTTCACTATCAATATCTTCGTCTTTTGCTTTTTCGATAAACTTTGTAGCTTTCAAGCCTTCATACTTGCCTAGTTTCATTTCAGGTTTCACCACAACGATTGCTGTGAGAACAGCACCATCTGCCATGGATGCAGAAACCAGGTCTACCTCGGGCTGACCAACAGGCTCAAGACCTGCTTCTTTTAAAGCTAGGGCATATTCGTCCGGGAACACTTCGTTCACGGCATCGTATAAAAACACATCGCTACCATACATTTTTTCAATTAGATTACGAGGGGCTTTACCCTTGCGGAAACCGGGCACATTATACTTCTTAGCTTCCCTTTTGTATACAGTGGAAACTGCGCCTTTAATGGTATCGGCTTCGATGATAAATTCTAGCTCGTGCTTGTTAGTATCTACCTTTTTTGTTTCATTCAACTTCATTTTATATTCCTCCAAATTGCAAACTCCATCGTATTATAGCACAGCTAAATAATGATTGTCTACTACATGTCATAGTTTTCAGCCGTGATATGCAGTTTGCATATTTTTTGATATCTTTTTATAGATTTTATGGATATTAATAACTAAAATATAAGGCATAACTTTAAACGTTATATTTTACATGTTTTTTCATGGCCTTATTCTATTCATTTTAACATATAAATATTGATAACTCAATTATATTTTATAAATATAACGTAATTTGTTGCGCTAAATCACTGTTTGGAATTCACTTTACTGTAAATGTACCTGTAATGGATTAAATCCCAGTGCGTCAGCACTTATCAAACTGTATTTTATCCCACCGTGCACGCCTTGTGTTGCATATCGTATACTCGCACCATGCAAATGCCCATAATAACAACGCTTCACCCCAAAATCTGCCATAACTTTCAGCAGTTCTTGTGATGAAGCACTTTGATATAGTGGCGGATAATGCAAAAAAACAACCTTTTCAAGATTGGGGTTTGTTTTTTCTGCCATTTGTAGGGAAGCAGTCAGTCTGCCCACTTCCCTGGCCATTACTTTTTGATCGTGAGGCTGACCAACTTCAAATAGCCATCCACGTGTTCCGCAAATGGCTATATCTTGGCTGATAACACAGTCGTTGTGTAAAAAAGCAATGCTTGAAAACCCCTGCTGAGACAAAAACGCTTCCATTTTTGTTTTTGTGTTCCACCAATAGTCGTGATTGCCCTTCATTAGCACTTTTTTGCCCGGCAACTCATCTATAAAGCTGAAATCCTTTACAGTGTTTTCCAGCCTCATTGCCCACGAAATATCTCCGGGAATCACTACGGTATCGTTTTCTTTTACTGATTTGTGCCAGTTATCTGAAAGTTTTTCCACATAATCTTTCCACCCGGAAAACTTATCCATAGGCTTGTCGGTACCTAGCGATAAATGTAAATCAGCAATGACAAACAGCGCCATAGTTTCTCCCTTAGTTGAATTTTTAAATCGTTATATCGTCTAAAACATTTCTTACATATGCGCTTTAAATCTTCAGCGGAATATCCGATATATCACTCGGAGAAATCACATTTTTAAAGCGTTCTTCTTTATCTATCAATGAAAGTAATCCAATAGGAACTTCCGTGTCTGTGCATTTTTCAAGCTTTTGCAAGGCTGCAAATTCATCCTCGGGCACGCTCTTACCCAGGGCATCAAGCACTTGTTTTGGGAACTTGTACGGGCTTGCTGTAGACACTATCACTGTCGGGCGTTCTATTTTTTCATTATTCTGGCGCAACACACGAAACGCCACAGCTGTGTGCGGATCGCACAAATAGCGGTATCTTTGCCATATGCCGGCTATTTCTTCCTTGGTGGAAGACTCTCCTGCCCAGCCGGCAATAAATACTTCATTTATTTTTTGCAGCATCTCTTCATCAATGTGATATGCGCCTGCTACTGAAAGCTCGCTCATCCATTGTTTCACCTTGTCGCCGTCGCCTGAAATATGCCACAGCAACCGCTCAAGATTCGAGGAAACTAAAATGTCCATGGACGGCGAAGATGTCTTGTGGAAGTCTCTGTTTGCGTTGTAATATCCTTTTGAGAAAAACTCCGACAGTACATTATTTTTGTTTGAAGCACAAATCAACTTACCCACCGGTAGGCCCATTTGTTTTGCATACCATCCGGCCATAATGTCGCCAAAGTTACCGGTTGGCACACAATAATCTACTTCGTCGCCATACTTTATATCGCCGTTTTCACAAAGTGAAAGATAACTTGAAACATAATACACAATCTGAGGTACCAGCCGGCCCCAGTTGATGGAATTTGCGCTTGATAGCTTCACATTTTTTTCAGCCAGTGTTTTTGCCAGTTCTTTATCTGAAAATGTTTCTTTTACCCCTTTTTGTGCATCGTCAAAGTTACCTTTAATCCCATACACTGAAACATTTTTCCCTGTTTGGGTGGTCATTTGTAGACGTTGCATCAAGCTGGTGCCGTTTTCAGGATAAAACACTGCTATTTTCACGCCGGGAATGTTGCTGTATCCCGCCAAGGCCG
>CAYIZZ010000067.1:0-12100 GCA_964367945.1 uncultured Oscillospiraceae bacterium
GCACAAAACAAACCACGACAATACCTCCATATCGTCGTGTTGTTAGCTTATTTTATTACGCACATATATGGTTGCTACACGACGGTTTTTTTCTTTTGCCGTCGTGCGGCAACCTAAAAATCTATTTTTCTTATTTCTCACTTACAATTCGATGATAAACTTTTGATGTGAAATAATACATCAAAACATAGACTATGAAAAATGCTGATATAGTGCCTATTGTACACATTATAAACAACGGTACATTGATTAAATTGAATATTCGGAGTATTACCGTTATAGGTTTGAACGCAAATGCGATGTGGATAATTGCTGTAATAATCGGCAATAAAAATACAAATATAATTTGCTTGTTCACACTCTTTTTTATAACTTTACTGCTCATACCAACTTTTTTCATAATCACATAGTTTTCCTTATCTTCATAACCCTCTACAATTTGCTTGTAGTAGAGAATGAGAAGAACAGAGATTAGGAAAAGTGTTCCGAGAAAAATACCCACAAATAAAAATCCACCGTATATCGAGTAAAAATCATCAACATTTTCAGACTTTATCGTATATCCCATAGAGTAGATATCATCACGGTCCGCCTCTGTAAATTCGCTTAACGTTTCACGATTAGCGGTGGGATTTTCCCCAAGATTAAAATATATACTATGAGTTAATTGTGCTTGCCCGCTCTTTTCATAGAATAGATTAAATTCATTGTCGCTTAAAACAATCACGCCAGCATCTGGATAAATACTATAATCGTCGAGTAAACTTATCAAATTAGGATAATTTTCAACCACTGAGTAATTTGTATCAAGTAAATTAAATGACTTTGTTTCAGACAAACTACCTGATAAGATAATTTCATTATCAGATAAAGTGACATCTTCATTTGTCATATTTTTATATCCGCTTTCGGGCATTGCTATTAGCAAGGTACTTTTCTCACCATCGGGTTCATCTATGCCTAAACTTCCGTCCACGTTCTCGGTGAAAAAGCTATAATTCCCTGTATCACTAACAAAGAAATAGAAGTGAGGGTATTGTTTCAAATCCTCTACCCCAGCAAATTCAGACTTGATATTTTCCTCAATGTTAGCTACTTCATCAAAAGCTAAATCCTCCGTTCTGACAGTTATTTTTATATCGTGAGAGTATCTATAATCTAAAATATCATCAAATCCCACATACATACTTATGGTCGTTGCGAGCACAACAATGATACCTGTAGATAAAATGCAAATCCCGGTAAGCCCTGCAACATTTTTCTTTATACGATACATAAGCCCTGACACTGCGGTGAAGTTTTCGGGTTTATAATAGAACTTTTTATTGTGTTTGAGTGCAATTAACACTGTACTTCCAAATGTCGAGAAAAGGCAATATGTCCCAATAGATACCAAGATAGCCGCTACTATAAAAAGCCCTATTGCAGAAATAATTTCCTCAATATAAAGTGCTATTCCATACCCTGTGGCAAGTGTAACAATGCCGAAAACAAGCATAAAGATATTTGACTTCGGAGCTTTTTCAGCTTTTTTATCGGCTTTTAGCATATCTACTGTGTTTGTTCGATACACAGAAACAATATTGCTAATTCCGAGAAGAATAAAAATCAAAGTAAACAATGCTACTGTACTTATAAGTGCGATAATATTTATTTCAAAAACATAATGCAAATCAAACTTTATAATCTTATAAAGTGCAAATATCAAAAGCCTTGAAAACAAAATACCGAGAATTAGTCCAAGCACAGTGGATACAGCACCGATTATTCCGTTTTCTACAAATATAATTTTCCCGATATGCTTTTTTTCAAGCCCCAAAATGTTGTATAAGCCGAATTCCTTTTTTCTTCTTCTTATCAAAAAACTATTTGTGTAAAACAAAAATACGGTACAAAATATTGCAAGTAGAAAAACGCAAGCCCCCATGATAATTGAGAGATTTCCTGTGCCTGTGGTGTCGCTAAGAGATAGATTTACACTGTTATAAAACATCAATACCGACAGAATGCAAGTAAATATAAACGGCACTACGGTTTTTGCGTTTTTCTTCAAATTAGAAACAGCGAATTTTATATAGTAACTTTTACTCATTCACTGCACCCCCATTTTGAATAGCTGTCAAGGTATCGGATATTTTGCCGAAAAACTCTCTATCATTGTTAGTACCCTTATACAGCTGATGAAATACTACTCCGTCTTTGATAAAAAGAACTCTGCTTGCAGAAGAAGCCGTTTTTATGCTATGTGTTACCATTAGTATGGTTTGTCCCTCTGTGTTAATTTTGCTAAACTCGGAAAGCAAAATGTCGGTGGATTTTGAATCGAGCGCCCCAGTTGGCTCATCTGCAAGTAGCAACTTAGGGTCGGTTATAATAGCACGTGCAACGGCAACACGTTGTTTTTCTCCACCCGATATTTCATGTGGATATTTTTTCAATAGGCTGTCTATGCCGAGTTTGTTTACAATTTTTGTAACTTTAGATTTTATATCCTTTTCGCTTTCACTTGATAAAACAAGTGGCAAAATAATATTTTCTTCTACATTTAGTGTGTCAAGTAGATTAAATTCTTGAAAAACAAAACCTAAGCTATCTCTGCGAAATTTAGCAAGTTCTGCTTCTTTAATCAAAGATAAATCTTTCCCGTCTAAAAGCACCTCTCCCGATGTTTTTTTATCAAGTGCCGCAAGGATATTGAGAAGTGTAGTTTTTCCCGACCCCGACTCGCCCATAATGGCGATAAATTCACCCGCATTCACCGAAAAACTAACATCTTTAAGTGCAGTCACAGTATTAGCCGATAGCCTTGCACTATATATTTTCTTCAAATTTCTAACTTGTAATAATTCCATTATTTTACTCCTTTATCTGTGTTTTTATTTTATTATAAGCCACAGAAAGTAGTGCTACCATAACTTAACATTAAAGTAACCTTACATTGTTGTAAGGTTACTCGTGAAAGCTGTTTTCTTGTGATAAGTCAATAATAACATCAGTTCCTTTCCCAATTTGAGATTTAACTGTAATACTAAATCCTAAGAGCACAAGTGTCTTTTTACATAGATAAAGACCTAATCCAGTAGAGCTTTCTTCTGTCCTGCCGGAAAACCCTGTAAATCCTTTATCAAATATTCGTGGCAAGTCTGACTGTTCAATCCCTATCCCTGTGTCTGATATTTTTAATACATTGTCTTTTGCAGTGATATGTATATCACTTTTTTCACTGTACTTTGTCGCATTGGACACGATTTGACTTAGTGCAAATTTCAAATGTTTTTTATCGGTTTTTATACAAAAATCCTCTAACTCTACAACGGGTCGCAAGTCTTTAGCTAAAAAGGTAGGTGCAAAACCTTTAAGAACATCAGATATAATTACACCTACATTTGTTTCTTCTATAACAAAATCATTATCACTTTCAAATAATCTCAAATACCCTAAGACCATTCCTGTGTATTGCTCGATTTTTGAAAGTTCAGATAACATATCTCTATTGTTAGGTTGTTCTTTTATCAAAAGGTTAAGGGCGAATATAGGTGTCTTGATTTGATGCACCCACTTTGTATAAAAATCAGATATTTCCGATGATTTTTTTGTGTTTTCAAAATTGGATTTATTGTAGATTATTTCCCAGTTTTTTATGATTTCTGCATACAGTTTTTCGGTTTCGGTTACTGCCTTTGGTAAATTGTCCGTTTGACGCAAAACATCATTTTTTACTTTATAGAGCATTTTAATTTTTCCCCAATAGAACTGAAAATCCACTGCCACATACAATAAGAAAGCAAATGTAGATATTAAAACTCCATATAAAACGGTATCAAGTGGTACTTGCTCGGTATAAAATACCACCCCAAATATGACCCCACTAATAATAGGCAGTATCAATAAGGGGATTTTTTCTAATATATATTTCCTAATCATTGATAACATAGCCTAAACCTTTCCTCGTTTCAATAAAATTATACACTCCTATATCGCTAAGTTTTTTCCTTACCCTTGTAATGTTCACTGTAAGGGTATTGTCGTCAATAAAGACGTCTGTACTCCATAGATTTGACATAATTTCGTCCCTTGATATGATTTTCGACTTTCCAAGCATGAGTGTTTTGAGAATAACAAACTCATTTTTGGTAAGTTCTGTACTGCTCTCGTGGTAGCTGCACACAGCATTTTGCAAATCAAGTGTAACCCCTTTTGATGTAATAGTTTGCTCTGCACCAAAATCATAGCTACGCCTAAGTATTGCCCCAACTTTTGCCGTCAGCACCTCTAAATCAAATGGCTTTGCAATGAAATCATCTCCACCCATACTCATAGCTAAAACAATATTCATATTCTCGCTTGCCGAAGATATGAATATTATCGGAACTTTTGAAGTCTTTCTAATTTCTTCACAAATGCTATATCCATTCTTAAACGGAAGTGATATATCAAGCAAAATTAAATGTGGAGTAAAAGTTTCAAAGTCGTTCATAACCAAAGTGAAGTCTTTAGTAGTTTTCACGTCATAACCCCAAGACGATAAGTGTTTTTCGATAGCTCCAGCTATAATCGTGTCATCTTCTATAATCAGTATTTTTTTCATTACTCACACTCCTTTGAACTACTCGCTTTTAATCTCTTATCAACAGGCTTTTCTGCCAATTTTGGGATAAGCCAACTATTTCCAAATTTGATTACACCATCTATGCGATTTTCACTACACAACTTTTGTATTCGTCTGCCAGAAACACCACACTTCTCAGCAAATTCTTGTACAGATATATAATCCATTTTAATCACTCCATCGTAAAAATTTTATATCTATAATTATATACGATTAAACGAATAATATCAAGTAGCTACAGCCAAGAAAAAGGACAATCAACTTTTTATATTGATTGCCCTTTGATATGTTAGATATAAATTAATTCGCTGTATATAATTTCTTCAATCTGTGCCTTAATGTTATTCATTCGTCCAACCCATTCGAGTTGTTGAGTGGCTTTGAGTTCTTCGGTCACACCTTGTCTTGCTTTGTACTGTGGGATAAGCCTATCAAGCAAGTTTTGTGCTTCCTCGTTTACATCACGCAAGTGGCAGTGTAGTTTTCCACTAAGTAAAAGATGATTATACAAAGGACTTCTATGCTCTTTTAAGTAGGTTTCTCGCAACATTCCGTATTTTCCTAAAGGTCTGTCATCGACAGGCTCGGTATCTTCATCAAACTGTCCGAAGTCGGGTACATAATAATCTCCGACCTTGATATATTTACCACCCATTTTTTCAAACATGCTCTTTGCCATTTTATCGCCCCCTTAACCGTTATATCGTTTGTCGGTGAGGGTTTCAATCATAAGCCTTGCACCTACAATAAATCCCTCTTTGAATTTTTCTTCGTGAAAATGTCCGCTTACTTTGCTGTTCTCGTTCAGAAACGCTTCAAGTAAAGCCTTGCTTTCATCAAACAGTGAAGCAATCAGCTTGTCCTGCATATCACAAGCCGATTTTGCTAATTGCGTGTATTCTTTGGATAGAGGTAACTTGCTATTTTCCCAAGGAGAGATACCACCGTAGTACATTGAATAAAATATGCTGTCATTACACATTATTCCACCTGCTTTCTATAATATTTGACGGCTTAGAAGTTCGTATCCCTGTTCTTGATTTATTTAGGCAACTAAACTCGTCACCATCTATTATAGTAGCTCTCGTCCTGTGTTTTGGTAGTTCGTGGAATAGTTGCCGCTATGCCCTGTGGATTTTCCGTAAGTGTTGGTGTCTATGGTCTGTTTGCCGAGCAGTTCCGACACATATTTGTGAGTGCTCTGCTCGTTGCCGCCAAGATAAACGAAGCTGTCACAGTTGCCGACGATGCTCTCCCATTGCTTTTCAAAAAGCGCCTTCAGCTGTGCCAAGTTTTGCAGTACGATAGTAACTGAAATATTGCGTGAACGCATGGTCGCAAGGCGGCTTTCAAACTCGTCGGGCAAAGCAATATTGGCAAATTCATCCATTACAAAATGCACATGAACCGGCAAAGCGCCACCGTGTGTGAAGTCGGCCGAGTCGAACATCTGCTGAAAAAGCTGTGAGTACAGCATACTGACAATGAAGTTAAAACTGCTGTCGCTGTCCGAGATAAGGGCAAAGAGTGCGGTTTTACACTCACCAAGTTTGTCGAGTTCGAGTTCATCGGTGGCGGTTAGCTTGATGAGACTTTCAAGGTTAAACTTTTCAAGCCGTGCCGCAAGCGTAATCTGCACACTTTTAAGGGTTTTGCCTGCGCCTTTTTGATAAAGGCGGTAGTACTTCACGGCAATGTGCTGTGGGTCTTTTTCCTCCAATCTGTAAAACAGCACATCAAGCGGACTACTCTGTCCGTCGCCGTCCTCTCTCACTTCACCTGCACGCAAAAGCTCCATCACCATGTCAAAGGTCTGCTCCTCAACAGGCGCTTCATACTTTAGATAAAATATTAGGGCAAGCAGTAGCATACCTGCGGAGGTATCCCAAAACTGCTCGCCCTTTTGTGCGCCTTTTTCCGTGGTCGCCTTGAATAGATTGGTCACGAGTTTTTGTGCATCGTTGTCGCTGTGAATGTATGCGAACGGGTTGTAACAGTGGCTACGCTCCATGTTGATGAGGTCAAGCACTTTCACATCATAGCCCTGCTTTGCAAGCAAACTGCCGGTGTCACGGAGCATCTCGCCCTTGGGGTCTAAAATTACATACGAGGTGTTCGCCTGCATGATGTTGGGTTTGCAGTAAAAGCGTGTCTTGCCTGCGCCCGAGCCGCCGACGATAAGCACATTGAGGTTGCGGCGGTGCTTTTTGCCGTCTAAGCCGATGCGTAAATTTTCCGTGAGCAGTTTGTTTTGCGTGGACGTTTTGTCGGCATATTTTTTGTTGATGATATTTGCAAATCCCCACTTTGCCGAGCCGTGCTCCACACCTCTGCGGTAGTTGCGGCGGGTGGAAAAATAGATGCCGACACCGAGCAGATACGCCGCACAAAAAATGAGGACAGTTTTTAGGCTGTCCTCACATGGTGTGATATTTAGGGGGCTGCTTAGAACGAGCGGTAGCTCTTCAATTATCATCGGCAAGCCACCGCTCACCGAGGGTGCAATGAGCAGGGCGAGCCAAATGGCAGGCACAAAGCCTATTGCGGTGTAAATGGTTCGTTCTTTCATGGGCTCCTTTCTTTTTGAGGCATGAAAAAACAGAGAAGCGGGGGTGCTTCTCTGTTTAGGGTTAGGGGTATTACTTTGGTTTGGAGTGTGTTGGGGGAATGGAATCTTTGCTCGTTAAATTTATATGTTTATCAACACTGAAATCGTAGCACAAATTCTATTTAAATATTCTATATGCATGAGAGGCAAAATATCATTCACAGTATTTTCCGAGCCAAAAAAATGATATCTGTTTTTATATTTTGTCCAATTGCCATTTTGCATATCAGGAAAACAAACAAATCTTTCCTTAATTTCATAGTTTTCTATTCTTACAAAAACTTTTGAATCTATTTCCCAAGATCCATTATGTATAATTTCATTTCGCAAAGATTCTATTGTATTTATTAATTGATCTCTATTGAATATTGTGCTTTTAGAATTGTTGATTTTCAGCTTTTTAATACTCCCAAATAAGATGTTTGAACATTTCAGCTTTGGATAACCTGAAAAATCGTACTCTGTAGATTCCAACTCAAATGCGACTTTAGTTAACAAGTCTAAAATAGAATGAGCTTTCACAAAATAGCTACCAAGCATAGACTGAATCAAATTAGCAGTTTCTCCGCCTATCATATATGTACCATTATTATAATTTATAAACACTTCAGCTAATATTAGATTCTTAAAATAGTGAATAAAATCATAATTCATACCTATAATTAAATTCTGTATAGAACTAAGTATAAAATTGATATCCTCTAAATATAGATGTTCATATAGATTTGGCACATATTTTTGGCATTCATCAATCATCTTAATTAAGTAATCCTTAGTACAGTTTGTGGAAGAACTAAGACCTAATTCAGATATAAAAATAGGTGTTAGGGATGATTGCTTGTAATAAGAATCTATATCACCAAAAATATGTTTAATAAACTTTGTTTTTAACTCTGCTATTAAAGAATTAATTTCATACAAGGCAGAATCGCCATCATAAATATATTTTCCATTGCTTATCTGTTGAATATAAAACTGCTTTTGTATATTCTTTGTTAGTACACCTTGATAAGTGGTCCCATTTTGCAGAAAAAAAGTGCTATTACAATTACTCATTTGCATTACCCCACTCCAAATTGAAAATTCATTTGTAAATAGCCACAAGTGTTATGCAGGGTTTTTTCTGCCACAACTATTATATAGCACACAAATAACAAAAACAACTTTACACAAAAAATCATCGCCCCTCCGTAGCCCTCTTACCAAACTTCCTCTGCGGCGCATTCAGTGCCTTTTCGAGCAGTTCATCCACCAGCTCGGAGGGGCGGTGCACGGCAATCTGCTTTGTGCGCATATCGTTAAGCGCATTCACCACAATGCCGTGCTCACATTTATCAAGCGATAAAACTATTTTGCACTCTTTCATCGCTCAGCCTCCTTCGTCCTTTCCTCATTTTTTCGCTCCACCCACACAACTTTATCAACCCCATTCATGCTACCTCTCCTTTGATGTGGGCTCTTTAATCTTCGGCACATTTATCTCTAAATCCACCGATGGTGTTTTGTTGAGCTCTCGTAAATCTTTCAATTTTTTCCTCACTGACGGCTTATCCGTAAAATGAGTACCCTGTGTTTTCTCTTGCTTCTTGGAGGGAGACTCGGACAGAGGGCCTTTTTCCGTCTTTGCCTGCTTGGGGTTTTCTTTGTTCACCTGCGGCGGTGTTGTGCTCTCATCAAGGGTTTTGTCCGTGTCATCCTTAACGCTCATGGCAGAAATTTGCTTCTCTCGTGCCTGCTCAATGCTCGCACTCGGGATAATCGCAAGATTAAAACGCTCCATAATACGGCTGACTTTTGACGCATCCTCGGTGCGAACCATAACGTCAGCTATGGCATTTGGGTCTGTGTTACTCTTATCTTTCAGCACGGTGTAAAGCACACCGTATTTCTTCGCCTCCTCTTGAAATTTTTTGAGGTCGGTATTTTTAACGGTGAATATCGTTAGCGGTTTGCCGCTACGAATCATGTTTGTAAGCCGTGCCTTGCCCTTGCTCTGCTGTTCCCCCTTCAAAATAGAGTACAGCAGTATGGCAAGATTTTTTGCGCCATCACCTGCAATGCGCACAAGCACCTCGGTGCTGTGCAGGCTCATGCGCACTATCTGCTCAGCTGCGTCGCCCGAATAGTTCATGCGATTTCTCCTTTCTTTTTTCGTCACGCTCTATCTCACAAAGCTTGTTTTCTATGGCTTGTGAGCGCTGTAAAACTCCATCAGCACACTTCACCTCCTCTCGCAAATCTTTAAGACGCAAACTGCAAATGGCTATTTGCTCTTTAATGTTTTTGAGTTCAGCCCCATCGGGAACTTTTCTCGACGCATTCCATAGCCGCTGTCGCTCCTTTTTTAATAGGTCAATTTTAGTTGCTACCTCGTCCTTATACACACAAAGCTCCTCTGTCGCATCAATTTTATGGGCATACAAAAAACGCACCTCTTTTGAGATGCGATCGAGTTTCATCAAATCATCTTTGAGCTGTGGCGGTAGACGTGCATTGTTGCGCTGTGTGCCTTTTGGCAAAATGCCAAGCCGGTAACAATAGTGCAGATACAGCCCACGCAAGCCGCCTTTTTGTTTCGCTATATAAATGCTGTATGCGGTGACGTTGCGGTAACTTGTATATGATAATGCTTTATTTTTGCCGTTCATAACCGCCACACGGTTTTCATTTATCCGCTCAAAAATGCGCTCTCTTGTGTAGTCATCGCCCATGCGGTGCACCCTTATCGACTTGCCGTAGCCCAGTGGCGACACCGTGGCATATTTGCGGCTTTCCCGAAAATCATATTTATAGCCGAGCCTTTTCAGATTTTTGAAAAAATCTTCTTTTGTATGCGACAATGATATAGCCTCATCAATGGCGGCTTTGGCAATGTTCAGCCGTGTGGGCATTCCCGCCTGCTCCATCTTATACAGTGGCAACGGGGTGTGCCGTCCGTTCGGGTTTTCAATGACGGACAAGCCATATTCGGCGCACAGTTCATCCGAAACTTTTCTGGCAGTTTTCAAATGCGCCTTGTTGTCATAAAAACGCTTGCCGTCCACAAAGGACGTGCCGTTTATCACAAAATGGTTGTGTAGGCATTTTGTATTTAGGTGGGTGGCGACCACCACTTGAAACCTGTCGCCCCACATACGCTCGGCAAACTTTACACCGATCTCGTGCGCCGTATCGGGTGTAACCTCGCCATGTGCAAAACTTTGGAAACCGTGAAACGCCATAATTTCGCTGTTATCGGCATAGCTTTTTCGCACATCGGACATTTGTTTTCGGGCATCGCTGACATTGCAATTTATGCCGCTGACATAAGCTTCGTAATCGTTCAATTTTGTCTTGTCGTTATTAACCGCATAGCGAATGACATCCTGCAAACTTTCGTATTCTGCCGTGCTTAAATTTGCCACAACGGTTTTGTTTTCATTAACAGCATAGTCAATGGGGTGGTCAAAGCGCCCACGCACATCCCATATCTCAAACACCGCCATCGCTTCGCCTTTTGGGCACCAGATATTTTTCTTGCACAGCCGATTGAAACTGTGCCCACTTTTTCGCTTCGGCGGCAATAAGCGGTGCATCAATGAAGTTCAGCGCATTGGCTTTGGCGGCAAGCTGATTGATGCGGTTGCCGATGGCGGAGAGCTCACGCATGGTGTCGTAAAATTCTTTGTCGGGTTTTTCCACAAGGGCAAAACCGGCAATCATTTTTCGCAAAAAAGTCTCTCTGCGAAGGCCGGACTTTTTCACCTTTTTATCAAGTTCTTGCGCCTCGTCTCTTGTAAGGCGAAATAGAATTTGAACATTTCTTCTTCTCATAAAAATCACTCCTATTTTGTGTAATGGGGTATTAGGGGTTTTACCCCTAACAAGCGAATTTGGATAATCAAATTCAGTGCTTGGTAAGACAGTGTAGGCGTTTTATGCCCTTATCGTAAACGCTAAAATATCACCTTTTGGTCTGTGCTCCTGTTCTGAAAGATATTCACCGAGAATGTCTCCCACGGCGGCCACATTATCCTCATCGGCCGTGTTCAAAACAATGCTGTTGAACTCAATAATGTCGCTGATATAGCCGTCACACTCGCACTGTTCGAGCAACATTTCATTGGCTGTGATTAGCGCCTGTTCTGCTGTGTACGCCTCCACTTCCACCAGTTTTTCTACGGTCATACTTACTTTGATTTTGTAATTTTTCATCTGTAATTCCTTTCTGAAAATAAAAAAACAACCTCATTTTGAAGTTGCAAGCTTTATATGTTTATTCTTTTTTACGGCATCTCCTGCGGAATAATTTTACCGGTTTTCCTTACAAAAATATGCGGCACTTTGAAATGTTGCGTGTATTTTTCCATAAGATGTAGCGGTAAACTTTCGTATCTTTCGCTGTTAAAAGGTGCACCGCAGATAAAAAAATCGCCTGCGATTGCATCCATAACTTCACCATTTTCATGATAAAGCGCACGGTTAAGCGGCAGATGTTTACGCTTTGCATCGACGTTACAAACAATGGCAATTTCTTCATCAAACGGTGGTCTTGCCCCCCATCACTGTACCAATTACAAAGTTAGTAAACATATGTTAAACTAACAATGGAGGGAAGAAAAAATGGCAAGGAAGAAATACACAATAGAACAGATTATCGTAAAATTGCGAGAAGTAGAGGTGCTTTGTAGTCAAGGCAAGAGCATAGCAGAAGCCGCCCGTCAGGTAGAAATTCCTGAACAGACGTACTATCGATGGCGAAAGGAATATGGCGGGATGAACAGCACCGAGGCAAAGCATGAACTGCCCCCGTTTTTTGTACCAACCACAATGTTAGTGTGAAACCTTCCCTTGAGCGGCAACCTTCATTTCGCTACGCTCCACTTCGGTTGCCGCTTGCTCGT
>CAYIZZ010000068.1:0-12005 GCA_964367945.1 uncultured Oscillospiraceae bacterium
TTTTCTCTCCTCTCGGCAACGGTTTTTGTGTTGATAAGATGTTTCACGCCAACATTTTCCGAAACGGAGTTGCCGCCGTAAGAGCCACATCCAAGCGTTAAAGAGGGAGCCAATGCGAAGTTGTAAAGATCGCCTATGCCGCCGTGAGCTGCCGGTGTATTTATCACAACACGGCATGCTTTCATTGTATTTTCAAACGTTGTAAGGTCTTCTTTTGCTGTAGCTGTGTCTATAAACATAGAGGCTGTGTGTCCGTATCCGCCATCTTTTACCAGTGTATCTGCTTTTTCCACAGCTTCTTCAAACTTGGTGTATTTGTACATTGCCAGCACCGGCGAAAGCTTCTCGTGTGCAAACTCTTCCGAGATATCAACGCTGGTAACCTCGCCAATCAAGATCTTGGTTTTCTCAGGCACATCCACTCCGGCAAGCTTTGCAATATTGTATGCTGTTTGGCCCACAATTTTTGCGTTCAGCGCACCGTTGATGATGATAGTCTTGCGCACTTTGTCTATTTCTTTCGCCTTTAGGATATAGCATCCGTTTTTGACAAATTCGTCTTTCACCTCGGCATATATGCTTTTGTCCACAATCACGGACTGCTCGCTGGCGCATATCATGCCGTTATCAAAGGTTTTGGAAAGGATAACCGAGGACACTGCCATTTTCACATCGCATGTTTTATGGAAGATTGCCGGTACATTACCTGCACCAACACCAATTGCCGGTTTACCGGAAGAATAAGCACTGCGCACCATGCCGGGACCGCCTGTGGCCAAGATCATGTCGGTGCCTTTCATCACTTCGTTTGTCAGCTCCAGTGACGGAGAGTCAATCCAGCCGATGATTTCTTGTGGTGCGCCTGCTTTCACTGCTGCATCAAGCACAGTTTTTGCAGCTGCAATGGTGCAGTTTTTAGCTCTGGGATGCGGACTAAAGATAATGCCGTTGCGTGTTTTCAAGGCTATCAGCGCCTTAAAAATAGCTGTGGATGTGGGGTTTGTTGTGGGGATAACTGCTGCAATCACGCCTATCGGCTCTGCAATCACCCTTGTGCCAAACGCATCATCGCGAGATATCACGCCGCATGTTTTTGTGTCTTTATACTTATTATATATATACTCTGCGGCATAGTGGTTTTTAATCACCTTGTCTTCCACCACGCCCATTCCTGTTTCCGCCACGGCCATTTTCGCCAATGGAATCCGTTGGGTGTTTGCCGCTGTTGCTGCTGCTTTAAAAATTTCATTCACTTTTTCCTGTGAATATGTAGAAAATATCTCTTGCGCCTTTCTCACTGCAGCAATCTTTGCTGTCAAATCTTCCACTGTCTCTACTTTACACACTTTTGCTTCGTCCATACTATACCTCTTCCTTTCCATCGCTTGTGTATCTTCTTGTTATGCGCGCAGTCTCTGCCCGTTTCAGCTAGTTAAAAGCTGTTAAATTCTAATCGTTAAAAATTTAACATTCATGCTTTATAGAACTATGCCACACTTTCAGAGATTTGTCAATACTTCTTTGTGAAATTTTTATCAAAATATTTTTTCTTATGAATTTTCACTTATTCGGATGCCATATTCGCAGTCAAATTATACATTTACACCATAAAAAAACATCCCCTGCTTTCTTAAAATTATAAACTTCCAAAACTTGTCACACCTGTGATATAATATTATAATAACATAGCAAAAATATCTATATACTGTACTTTCGTTAATAAATAATGAACAAAAAAGAAGAATATCCGAGGTGCGCCATGAAAACCTTTTTCATCATCACTGTGTTAATTGTCATTCTCATCTTGCTTATTGGGGCCGTTTTTTTCATTTTTAATATTGTGAAAAAAACATCGGCTGTTTCAGCATCGCAAATAGATGTATCTACTAGTGTTGCCGGTGCGTTTCGTGCTTTTTCTTTTAACAACTCGTACAAAAACGACATGGATGAGGGCCTTGGTGACAGCCGATATTATTATCTTTCTTCCGGCAAAGTTGTCTTGGAGCTTTGGGGATATAACAGCGATGATGTGATAGACAAGGAAACTTCCATCAGCCCAGAGGAATTTGAAAAGTTGCAACAAGATATTTTAAGCTGGATTGAAAAATATGATATTGAAGCTTTGGCAAAAAACGAGGCCGACGCCACACAGCAAGATGAAGAATTTGCCACCGATACACACTCGTCATTTTCGATAACAATATACTATAGAAACGCCGATGATGTTGTTTTAACTGCGTTTCCCGACAAGTATACCGAGATGCTATCTGATTTAGATGAGATTTTTTCAGATTACAAATAGCTGCTTTCGCACAAAACCACCGCCTTTAACGGGCGGTATTTTTTTGCCGTGTCACGATATTCAAAAGCACTTTTCAGCACAAAATAAATAGCAATGACAAAAGGCACTTGCACCTAAAGCCGTTGCTATTATTTAATTTAGTTTATGTAATTTTTCACTTTATAAATAAAACTCACCGATGAAATTTTAGGCTTTTACCTAAATGAAACGCCTCTTCGCATTACATCGATTTGGCTAATTAGTCAACATCAATATAGCATTATCGGCATTAAAGTCAGATTTACTTTCAGGCAAATTAAACTGCTCCAATGTTTGTTGCAAGCCGACTGCTTGAGCCGAAAGTTGGTCGCTCAGCATGCTACCTTGATTGGAAACACCGGTGTTTTCCTCCACGGTATTTGTGATATTTTGCAGCTCTTCCGACACTTTAGAAATCAGGCTTATTTGCTCATCAGACGAGCTCACCACATCTTCCATCATGGATGTAAGCTTGTTAGAGTTTTCGGCCACATTCATCACAGTGCTTGTGGCTGTCTCGGCTTTTTGCAGACTGCTTTCAATAGATGCACTCACCGTTCCTATAAGCTTAGATGTGTCTTGAGCCGCCCTTGCGCTACTTTCCGCCAAGGTTCTGACTTCGTCTGCAACCACGGCAAACCCACGCCCCGACTCGCCCGCACGTGCAGCTTCCACCGCGGCATTCAGCGCCAAAATATTCGTTTGGAAGGCAATGCCGTCAATTGTTTTCACTATAACTTGTATCTCATCCGATAAGCTTCTTGTTGTTTGCATCTCTTCCAGCAACGATCCGATTTGTTTTTGGCCATCGCCCAGCATCACGTCTGTTTCGGCAATCACTTGGCTGGTTTCGGTCACAATACTCTTGCTGTTATTCACCTGACTTGTAATCGAGTCAACAGCATCCGATAAGGAATTCAGCGCTTTTGTTTGGTTTTCCACGCCATTGGTCAGGCCGCCGGAAAAACCTCGCATATGATTTGCACCCGAGTGAACCTCGCCTGATGCTTGTTTTATCTGATGCACAACCTCGCTTGTTGCTTTCAGCACATTATCGATGCTATATGCCAGCCTATCCTTACTTGAAAGGGGTGTAATGGTCGCTGTATAGTCTTTATTCGCCATCTGTGTAACCACGTTCGAGTACACATTAAGCCTGCTTTGCAAGGTTTTTGTCGATGAAAAGATAGTGCCTATTTCATCTTTTGTAGCATACTCTTCGGGAATTTCTGATTCCATGTCACCTGTATCTGCAATATTCGAAACCGTTTCGGCAACAATAGAAAGCTTTTTACCCAGTGTTTTCACCACTCTGCGAATCATAAAGAATATCAAAACAATAACAACCAGCGCGAATATCATGTTGAAAATCACCGTAGAAAGCACAAGGGTATCTTTCACTGCAATAGCCTGGTCTGCCTTCACACCTTCTTCAGCCAACAGCTCTTCCATGCTACCGAAAAAGTCTGTCGCTACAGGTGTTACGCTACGAAGTGCCGCCAAAGCTTCGTCGTCTTGCCCGCCTTCATTTTTCAAATCAGCCGACAAAATCATAGCGTCAGTATACTGATCTTTCCACCCAATAATGGTAGAAAAGTCCGTTGCATCTTGCCCACTAAGCCTGCTATAATACGCGTTCATTTTCTCGTCTAGCGACTCGAACGCCGCTATATACCTATCATACAGCTCCATGCGTGCTTCTTCATCATCTTGCAGTAGGATATCGCGCCCCAAAACACGGCACAGATACATATTTTCAATCATCTCGTAAACAGCCAGCTCGTTTTCCACATTGTTTTCTAAAATATTGGTATAGCTTGAATTGACTGTAATGATTGCGGCAAGTGAGGAAATCATCAAAACCAACACAACTATCGTAATGGTAGTCTGCACCGGCATAAACTTCTTGCTCAGCTTGGCATTTTCTTCCCATTTAGCATACTTTTTTATCATTTGTCACCCTCCATGAAAATATAATAATATCTAAACCAAGTTTTAAAATAACAAAAAAATCGCCCTTACTACTTTTTTAGTAAACGCCTTACATGGCACATTCGCAAACACATCTAAAACCATCCATCTTAGACCATGAACTACCATAACACTTCAGTTTTTGATTCCTACTATGATACAATGATATCATAAAAACATTCTTTTTTACAACAACTTTTTTATCTAGTTATTGTTATTTTCTTTTTATTTGCAATTTATTGTTATTTTGCGGCAAAACAAAAAGACACCGGACTGTATCAGATGCCAATTGGGTGCAGCGTACCCAAGGGGGCATGCTATCACGCTGCTGCAGCGTGCCACAGGCACCCTGCCAAGAGCCGCCTTTCGATTCCCACGATTATAGCAAAACAAAAAGACGCCAACAGGCGTCTTTTTGTTTTGGAGCAAGCGATGGGAATCCTTTTTTGCGAAAAAGCCACGGCGGTTGCAGCGTGCCACAGGCACCCTGCCAAGAGCCGCCTTTCGATTCCCGCGATTATAGCAAAACAAAAAGACGCCAACAGGCGTCTTTTTGTTTTGGAGCAGGCGATGGGAATCGAACCCACGACATCAGCTTGGGAAGCTAGAATCACCACCGATATTATGACGTATTTACGCATTTTTTATTTTTTGAGCCAATTCGATAGACACATTGGCATTGATTTTTTCACGTGCCGCCTCTATAGTCACATCGGTTGTGTGGGTGTAAATTCGTGAGGTTAATTCAATTGACGAATGCCCCATCAGATACCTCGCCACATTGATGGGAACCCCTGCATCTTGTAAATCCGTGCAGTAGGTATGGCGCAAACAGTAAGGCACAAGATCCATGTCCACTGCGTGTATTTTTATTTCGTTGCGATACACGGTAGCACCCATGAGAATATCAAGGTCCCTTTTAAAGCTTTTCCATAAGCCCCTCATGCTTTCGTTTGTGTGCCTCTTCCTGGTAGTCGATTGCACAAACACCGGTGCGAATGGATCACCATGATTATCCCATAAAACACCTTCAAATACGGCAGGTATTGGAACATCACGCACACCGGCTACGCTTTTAGGTGGTCCTATTTCGTTGCTCCCGGCTTTCATTGCGCAAACTATGTGTATTACTTTCGCATCGAAGTCAATATGCCGCCAATCAAGCGCACGTGTTTCATTAGGTCTTAGGCCACAATAAAGCATCATTTGTACCCAAAGCCCGGCATAATGTGTCTGCGCAAGTTCAAGTATATATTTTCTTTCAGTCGGGGTTATACTGCGGTGTGTGCCGTCTTTCGATGCCGGCAATACTAAAAACTCAGCAGGGTTCTTGTTCACAATCCCATTTTGGACTGCTTTTTGGAATATCGCCCCGAGGGCATTCTTTATTTTTGATAGATGTGATTTGCTAAGACCTTCCCTGCTGTTCAGTATTTTTTGTAGTTGCACCGGCTTTACTTTATTTATAGGCATCTGCCCTATCTCTGGGAATATCACATTCTGAAAGATACTTATATAGTTTCTATATTGCCCCTGCCCTATCACAGGCTTTTTATATGTTTCAAGCCATTCTTCGGCCCATCGCTTGACGGTCATGTTCCCCGAAACACCAATCTCACCACGCTCCAAAGAAAGGCGCAATTCAGCTGCCTTAGCATGTGCTTCGGCAAGGGTTTTGCCTTTGCGTTCATACCGCTTACCCTCAAAAACAAAGGTTACTCTGTGGTATTGTTTATGTGACATTGCGTGACCTCTCGCCTCTCATCATAATATGTCATTAAATGTCATTGCACTGTCAAATATTGTATGGTATAATTAAATTATATACTATTCCGTATAGCAGAAACAATACTGCTTGCATTCCATTTAACAACCTCGTCTGAATTAGATCTTACAATTTCCGGTATGTTTTGATTCCCCCAAGGAACCACACCTACAATGTATTTCTTCATCCTCACTGCTTCATTTATTTCATACTGCATCCATTCTTTATGTGATGTATAAATCCCAGAAATCACCACCACGCATTGAACTTGCTGAATTTTATTTGTAATGGCTGTTTTTATTTTTTCTTTACTCGCGCTCCCACTCAATTCTAAAGGTTTATCTTTTGGCGCAGAATAATTTGTATATTTAAAAAACAGTTCATTCTCAAGCAGGTTTACCATTCTTTCGTATTCTTCGCCATAAGACCATGCGTGACTAATAAAAATTCTAAAATTGTACAATTCCGGCATTTAAAACACACCTTTCTTTTAATATTGGAGGTATTTCATGAAACCACAAAAATTTAGAAAAAAACCAGTTATAATCGAAGCATATCAAACCCCTGTAGAGTTAAACATTGAGACATTAGAGGGCGTGATGCACGCAAGCCCCGGTGATTACATTATCACAGGAGTAAACGGTGAGCAATATCCGTGCAAGCCTGATATTTTTGACAAAACTTACGAACTCGTATCATAAAATCATATTTATCCCAAGCCCCCCACTCGGGGGCTTTTTTATTTTCCTGCAAGTTACCAGCAAGTTAAGGTGTGGGATTTCAAAAATCACTGTGTCTATTTCTTTACAAAAATTTTTTTCACAACTATCGATTCATGTCGTTATAGTGAGACCTTAAGCCATCAATATGCTCCAATAAATTATCTTTTACGTTTGCGCCCATTGAATCTAAGATAAAATCTATCCCTTCCCTGCGCGCAAGTTTTGCAGCCGGAACAAAGTCGCTGTCACCTGAGATAAGAATCATTTGGTCTACTTGTTTCTTAAAAGCCATAGAAGCAATATCAAGGCCTATTTTCATGTCGACACCTTTTTGATCCGCATTAAAAACAAAATTACTTTCAACAATATCATTAAACGTAAGCGGGCCATCTCCAAATAATTTTTTTGTCACATCTTTGCTTAAGTTATAGTGTATAGAACTTTCGGAAATTGTACCCATGCGCAATGCAAATTTCCGTTTTTTCTTCAATTCTTTAAAAAAATCAGTAGACCATTCAAATGTGTCCGTCTGAGATAAAATTATATTTTTTTTCAAGAAAGGATGGTACACGGGAACATTCACCGGTGGACAATCATAATAAAAAATTCTGTATAATTGACAATCGGAATCGCTATCTTTATCTTTTAAGTGCAAGTAACAATATTTTTGTAGTTCGTCTGCTCTTTCTTTCGGCGACACTTTTTTCCAAAAATAATTTGCACGCTTTCGATAAAATCCGCCATCTACAAGAATTGCAGTTTTTGTCATAGCTTTTCTCCTAATAAAAATAGACCCAGGATTTTTGCCGTTCCCATATAGTGGGTGGCATACTCTCAAGGGTCTTTTTAGCGATTCAAATAGTCACATCAAGTAGTGACTATATGCAAATTATACTTTCAGACCCTCGAAATGTCAATATTTTTCTTTACTTTTTAATATACTTTTCACTACTTTTTCATACACTTTTACACATTTTTAAACATATTTACACATATTCAATTAACCGACTTACACTTCCCCCTGCAAGTTACCAGCAAGTTAAGGTGGGGGTGGGTTAAGCGTTTAATTCCTCTAAGTCGCCCTCGGTAACAAAGTACTCATAATCAAACATGTTTTCTTCGTATATCCGGATTACCATTTCCCCATCAATACCGCCCCATGAAAAAGCCGTGTTTCCGTTTGCGTCCATCCCTGTCACCATGCACCGTTCGACACCCTCTGCCTCCGCCATGTCTTTGCATCTTCTTATGGTTTCTATAGCGATAGGAACGTGGTCACTGTCTGAATTTTCCCAATCAACATCATCAATAAAGTAAGCGTCATAATAAGCAATGCCGTTTTCAATGCCAAACAATTCTATGCGTTCTACTGCTTCGCTTGGCTCAACCGAAGAACAAGCAGAAAAAGAAAAAACCACAGTCAGCGTCAAAATTAATCCGATTAACTTTTTCATAGCAAACTCCTTTTTACAACACATCTAACTATTGATTTCATCTGTATCATTTTTCTTTGCTTTTTGAACTTTTGCAAGTGCTCTTTCTGCTTTAAGTATTCGTTTTCGAGCTTCATCACTCTTTTCGCCCTCAAACACATCTCTCTTGATTACTGATTGCGCCAAAATATCTTTTATTTCTTCATTTGTGGGCTTTGTGTCTGGAGCCATTTTTTTGATTTGTTTGCGCAAAGCGTCCAATACAGGTGTAGTCAATAATAGTTGTCCGACAAAAACATGGTTCATTATTTGTTTTTGCGCTGCAAATTCTTGTAGCATATTGCTTGATGGTTTAGCAACGGATTCACGTGACAAATAAAACAACATTTCAAGGTCTGCTTGTTTTTTGCTGCTTATCTCCAAAAAATTAAATGAGTATATAAGCTCTCTTTCCACCGGTTGTGAAAATATTATTTTATATACAATCCAATTTGCACCATTCGTTAAAACTACCCACTCTATACCTGAATTTGCACCATAATCGCAAGCTTGTCGTACAAAATCATCTTTCAAATCAAGCCCTATGGCCTTTACTTCGACCAATAAACCTATCTTTTCATTAATCTCTATAGCTAAATCACAGTAAGTTTTCTTCACTGCATACTCTGACGTAATTTCAGAGTATTTGTCATACCCAAAAATATCGGCTAACATGTCAGATACTATAGTAACTGTGTCACTCTCGTTTATATCTTTAGTTTTGGCTTTCTTCAATACAGGCTGAAATTTTTTGATTCCACCTATAAGTCTTTCTTTTGTCTTTACTGGAAGAGTAATCATAGCGCATATCTCCTCTCACCTGCAATCACTCTGAAAAGCGATTGCTTTGCCTAAGATGCGGATATTCGTATTTTCTTTCAAATCAACAACAATGTCATTAAACGCTGGGTTCTCCGGGCTTAAAATAACCACATCACCTACCCTTCTGAAACGCTTCAAGGTTGCTTCGTCTTCCTGTAATACCACGGCAATTTCACCGTTTTCCACTGTTTCCTGTTTGCGCACGAACACTATATCACCGTCCAAGATACGTGCGCCACTCATGCTGTCGCCATTAGCCCTAAGCGCAAAATCAGCCTGTATATCTGCGCCACAAGCCACGTATCCCTCAAACTCCTCATTTGCAAACTTAAGTTCACCACATGCCACTTCCCCCAGTAGGGGGACTTTTTTTATTTCTATGGGCATTATGTTTGAGGGCAGCTTTGGTGTTTTTGGTGCTTCCCACAATTTTTCGTACGTCAAATCATTTACACTTACCCCTAAGTATTCAGCAATTCTATATATTTTGGAAAAAGGCGGTTCTGCTATGCCTGTTTCCCACTTTTGAATGGTAGTAAACGACTTATAGCCCAAATGCTCAGCCATCTTGTCTTGGCTAATGTTCTTCGATTTACGTAAATACTTTAAATTTTCTTTTAAATACATTAAGGCTACCAGCCCTTTCAGTTTCTTGCTTCATATACTAAACCATTTTAGAATAAAAATCAAGTGAAACTAAAAATGTTCACATTTTACTTGAAAATATTTCTAAAAAAGGCTTGACACTTGAAAAATAATCAAGTAAAATAAAATTACAGATTACAGCGAAAGGGGGTGCAAGGTATGCGCCAATACACAATTAAAGAACTTAGGGCAAGAAAGAACATAACGCAAAAAACTGCCGCTAGTATGCTTGGAATATCTATGCAAACATACAATGCGTGGGAAAGAGACATATCCGCTGTCGCTGTTGGTAAAGTCGTTAAGGTTGCCGATTTTTACGGTGTTAAGCTGGAAGAAATTTTTTTGCCCAATGACTTGAAAAATATTCAAGTTGCAACATAACCAACTTGTAACCAACCAACGAAAGGAACAGCAGATGAATATTCAAAAAGACTTTAGAATTCCAAGAGCAGTAAAAATTCTCGAAGTTATAAAAGTAGAATGTAGCACAGGTGACGGCACAAAGGAAAACCCTGCCAGAGATATTATTCAATACTGGGACACGAAAGGTAACCTGTTGTTTGCACAAGATAAGTGGTTCGAGGATAAGGTGAAAAAATTTGCTTATTCACCTGACACCTCAGCAGATGCAGATTGAGCCAGCATTTCCATCGAAATAAAGTATTGAGTACCTTTGATCAGGTTTTTCAAACTTTCAATATCATGATGCTTCAGTTTGCGTGTATAGTGAGCTTCATCGTTACCTATCCAAGTAGCAAGTTTAGCCAATGATTTAACTTGAGGGCTGTCTATTCTATTGGTAATGCACTGAGATAGAGTTTCTTTTTTAATTAAATCAGCATGATCAGGGAATAGGTGAATAGCAAAATCTTTAACCAAAAACTCCAACGCTTTTCTATAACCTATTCCTGCAATTTGGTCTAGATTCGATGTTTCAGCGGATAATGCTTGGTTATATATTTCACAAAAGTTAGTAGATAACCCTTTGATGTTTTCGTCGAATTGAACTGACTTAAAGCGGTTAGGTTCAACAGAAATCCGTCTTCCAGCGGTGAATGTGATTGGACTACCAGAGCTCTGTGAGCATTCAAATGTAGCAATGAAAGTAGATGTGCATTGTCGACAGTAGCTATAAACCGAACATTTGCCTACTGTGTGTATTGCTGCAGAAAGGTGTTTGGGGTCTAAAACACTTTTACAAACAGGGCATATCTCCACCGATTCGTAAATGATTTTAACATGGGGATATTCCTTGAATAGGCAGATTGCTGGATGTGCTACTAACATAATAGTCCTCCATTAAAAATTTAGTAAGATTTCCACTCAATTGTGCAAGTGGCAATGTTCATGATAAGAAAACTTAATCACAATAGTGCAAGAAAGGAGAAAACGAATATGCAGGGGTTTTCGAACCTAAGGGCAGAAATGGCGAGAAACAAAGATAATATCGAAAATCTTTCTCAAGAGATGGGAATCAGCTACAACTCTTTATTAAATCGCTTACACGGAAAAGTAGAATTCACTATATCAGATGCTAAATTTCTTACTTCAAGGTATGAAGCAACTTTTGAGTATCTATTTAAAAAAGGATAACACAACATGATTAAACACTATATAACAAAATATGCTGAAGATGATACAAATTATGCTGAAGCATGGTTGCAGATAAATATATTTGGCAAGCCCATCTGTTTTTGGAAAAAGAGGATAAGAATATAGCCACTATTTGTGGTAGCAGCTATATTTCCTAAATAAATTACTTCTTTTCCCATTTTCGGCCAGACTCTTGAGTTGGTGGCAATCTATCGCCTTTTCCAATGTCCACAACTCTTGCATTAGGAACCGCGCCACCACGAGGCCCTACCTCTATATAGGTGCCTGCAGGTTGATTGTCTGTACCAGGTTTAATCAAATTTTTATTTGACAACTTACATTTCACTCCTTTCTTTTAAATTTCAAAGCAAATACCTTATACAAATTATAGTGTATTATACCTTTTAAATCAACCAAAAACTACAATATATTGTAGTTGCTATGCTGTCAAATACGTTTAGGAGGTGATTTTGTGACACGCAGAGAGTTTGATGATGGCAACAAAAGACGCTGTGAGGTCAAGGGTTCTTTTGTCAACAAAACACAGATGGCTGAGATGCTAAACATGTCACGCAAGTCTGTATACAATTTTATCCACAAGCACCAGCTTACACCGCATACCCTTATCAATAGGGAAGTATTTTTTGTGGATGATATCTACAAAGCGGTGCAAAGCACCAGGTACGGAAAGTGAG
>CAYIZZ010000069.1:0-11923 GCA_964367945.1 uncultured Oscillospiraceae bacterium
GGTCTGTGGGCGGTGGATCCGGCTGTGGATCTGGGTCTGTGGGCGGTGGATCCGGGTCTGGATCTGGATCTGGGTCTGGATCCGGTGTCGATACTGGTGTAGTTTGCGCAAAATTTGCCACCACACTAATGCTGCCCGTATATCCTTCGGGTATGTTTACCGTGATAGATGTAGCTGTTCCCGACACACTACCCGCTGAAGCGCTCCATCCTGTGAACTGATATCCTGCGTTTGGTGTGACAGACACGCTGATATTCACAGCCGAGCCTGCTGTGCCCGAGCCACCACCACTGGCTGTGCCGCCTGTCCCACCGCTGACAGTTACACTTACTGCACTCGATTGCACTTGTGAAGTGGTCTCTTGTGGAACAGAAAATACAGGTTTCGGGAACAAACCTTCCGGTGTTGCCAGTCGTGTAGGTACATCTTTCAGAGGTTTTGGACGTGTATCTTCGCTCTCAAAGCTATGTGTGCGGAAATAGTCTATCATCGCCTCGGCGCCACTTTCACTTATATGAATACCGTCACTCACCATAAACTCATCTTTGGCGTATCCTGTACTTGTATCTTTGATAGCATCCGACCAGTTGAGGAATTTTACGTCCATTTCCTTGGCCAGTTCTAAAAGAGTTAAATTTATAGACTCTATCCATTTCATTGAAATGTTGCTATAACTACACGTAGATGTAATCGGGATAACCGATGCAATAATAATATCGGCATACGGCCATTCTTCTTGTATGGCTTCCACCGCTGTTTGATAAGAGTTTTTAAAACTATCGTAATCTGTGCCGGCGTTGTTTGTGCCAAAGTTGATAACCACCCTCAGAGGCTGCATCAGTTCCACAGCACTTGGCATTGTCATGTCACTCATGCCCGAAAACCGAACACAGCGAAGTCCCGTAACGCTGGTGATACCCATGCTTTCAATACCTATGGTATTTTCCATAGTTAGGCCTGTGCTGTCACTATAGGTTATCATACGTGCCGTATTCGAGTCACCCAAAAACACTGTATCGGCCACATAATCGTCTCCGGCATCTTCTGTTTCTTCCAGCAAGATTCCTGCATACTCTCCACTAATACGAGAAATGGCATCTTTATCAAAGCTTTCGACTTCTGATGCTGATGTGCTACTTTGTGAGCTTTCCGACGCTATGGATGAAGTTTCCGAAGTTTGATTATTACCCGGTAGAAAAATAGACAAAAGCAACCATATGACCAAAACTATAATAACGCCAATTATGCTCAGGCATACTATTTTTTGATTTTTAGACATTGTCTTTAAAAAATCAAACTGTAGTTTTGCCTTTTCAGGTTTCACTGTAGTTTTGACTACCGATTTGGTTTCTTTCGGTTTATTACTTTCCCCTTTTTTTCGACGGGGTTTGAAATCCATCATGGATAATCCTCCCTTTGCGCTTATCGCAACCACTTTAACACTAAATAATCTTATCTATTATACCCTAGCTATCTTTAAAACGCAATCCACTTTTCACGCCTATATACGTAGCATTTTATAGCTTATCCACCCTAAAATGCAAGTATTTATTATTTTTTTCACATTTTTTCTTCGTAACCCCTTTACAAATCCCTCTTATTTTGGTATTATTGTAAAGCACTGTTAGTTTTGTGTCTTCAAAACTTATATGCGCTGGTGTAGCTCAGTTGGTAGAGCAGCTGATTTGTAATCAGCAGGTCAGGGGTTCGAGTCCGTTCACCAGCTCCAGCAACGTGACGTTGCGTCCAATTCACCCTTTAGCTTTGTGCTAGAGGGTGTTTTTTATGCCCGAAACTAGAGTATGCATTTTCTATAAGCAAGCCACATCGTCATTCACTTCATTAAGTGGGTGACGATTTTCTTTTATATATTTATAAACACACCCGTCGAGAAACTCGACACCAACCATCCTCTAGTTTATGCTAAAGGATATTTTTATGCCCAAAAATTAATAATATTTTTTATTCTTCTTAGCTAGTGCGTCCACATACAAAATATTTGCCAATTTTCATATATTTGGTTATACTTATATATCATTAACCATTAGGAGGTTTATTTTATGGCATTCGGATTTAAATACAAAAAAGTCAAATTGCAAAACAGCTACACCCTCGAGGCTTTGTTTGAGCAAATCAAAGATACCGAGTTTGCCGCAGGAAAGCCTAGCTTAGTAAAGCATGGCTTGGCCACAATTATTGCTTTTCCTGCACTAGATTCTCATAATCAAGTTCAGATATTACCGGGTTCCATAAAAAAAGAATCCAACACTTTCCAGGTGTTAAAGGCCGAAGAAGCAGGCGTGGATACCATGGTGAAGAACGGACTTTTGGAACTACTTACAGATGATTTGATCCGCATAAGAAGTGTTGCCGGCAAAAATGCCAAAAACATCGTAACAATGGTGGAAGAAACCGCAGAAAAACTGGGTAATATGGGACTTTAATGTTGCCCTATACCCATACTATTTCATTTATTTTATATCGTGTATTAAAAAAGCAAACATCTAATGGATGTTTGCTTTTTTCAATATATAATTTAGCACTAAATTCTTTGAGTGTTCTCTTTAGGAAATCCGGTTAAAACCACCTTGTATAGCACCGTCTTTGCTATTGCCGCTATAGTCCATGATATCGGGAATGACCAATATATAATCTCCAAACTATTAAACTGTGGGAAGACAAAAAACACCCACAAAATCCTCACCATACACACTCCAAAAAACGATATTATTGTTGGTGTCAGCGAAATTCCTAAGCCTCGCAACTGGCCTATCATAACATCCATAATACCAAAAATAAAATATGGCATACTTAAAATTCTTAGCCTTTGCACGCCTATTGCTATTACCTCGGGATCACTGTTATAAAGCGCTATGATAGGCTCTGCAAACACAAATGCCATAGTGCCTAGTACAATACCTAAACCTACAACCACACCCCAGCTGTAATAAAGGCTATGTCGCATACGTTTATATTGTTCTGCGCCAACGTTTTGAGCCGCCGAGGTAAGCGCCGCTTGGCTAACACAGTTCATTCCCATAAACAAAAAGCCTTCCACATTTGCCGAAGCCACATTCCCTGCAGTTGCTATGGAGCCAAACGAGTTAATAGCTGATTGTACTGTGACATTTGCTATAGAAAACATCGCGCCCTGCAATCCTGCCGGCAGGCCTATTCTCACTATGCCCCAAAGCTGTGTTTTGTGTATTTTCAGCTTTTTAAAATCAAGGTTAAGTATCCCATCACGCTGTAAAAAACACTTAACCACAAACACCGCTGATATAGCCTGTGCAATTATAGTGGCAAGTGCCACACCAACAACACTCATATTAAACCCAATAACAAAGACTAAATTCAATGCTACATTTACAATTCCCGATATGCCTAAAAACTTTAAAGGACGTTTTGTGTCACCTACTGCACGCAACATTGCCGCGCCAAAGTTATATGTCAAATTAAACGGCATACCCATGAAAAATATTTGCATATATATAGTTGCGCCGTCTATTACATCATGCGGTGTACCCATCAATGTGAGTATTGGTCTTGCAACAAAAAAACCTATAACCATTAAAAACACACCACTTAATACCGATACAAGTAAAGCAGTGTGTAGTGTTTTTTCTATACCATCAAAGTCTTTTGCCCCAAAATACCTTGATATTCTCACACCTGCGCCCACGGAAAGCCCCATAAAGCAAGTTACTATCAAATGTGTGAGCGAGCCTGTGGAGCCTACCGCCGACAACGCTTGTGGCCCTGCAAACTGCCCCACTACTATCATATCAGCCGCATTATAAAGCAACTGAAGCATATTTGTTATTATCAGTGGTATCGAAAACAAAACGATATTTGTAAGCAAAGAACCCTCTGTCATGTCTATTTGATGCTTAGATTTTTCTTTCACTAAACAGCCTCGTTTCATGAATACCTTGAATTAATTTTGTGCTAAAATTTACATATTAGTATATTTATTTTATCGTTCGTACATACAAATATACCCCTTTTTTTAATTTTGTCAAGTATTTTTAACAATATATGTACTTCAGTTTTCAAACACACATCAAAAAAATCCTTTTTCAAAAAAGAAAAAGGACTTTTTATGCTAGCTATATTTCATTTATCAGTTTGTATACCAGTTCGTAATATTCTTGTTTATGATTATGTATTGTTCCTACATGTCCTGTATTTTTTGCTATATACAGTTCTTTTTTACCGTTATATGCTTCATGCAGTTTCACCGAATCTTCCATTTGGGTCACACGATCTTTATCACCATGTAAAAAAAGAATTGGCACAGTTACTTTACTCAAATCATCAATAGGCGAAATATCTTTATAGCTGTGTTTAAACCTTATCTTGTTCCAAAAATCTACAACGTATAAAAAAGGTATTTCCGATAATTTATACGTCTCCTTTAGCCGAAATTTCGCCTCGTCATAAAAATTCGCATACGAGCAGTCTGATATCACAAACGACACCCGCTTATCCATTGCAGCTGTCATGATGGATGTAGCGGCACCCATCGATTCTCCGTGTAGGCCAATAAATGTGCCTTCACCTACTCTTTCTTCTACCCATGTTATGCATGTTTTTAAATCATGTTTTTCAAGATATCCCATGGTGCAATTTTCACCACCACTGTATCCGTGGCATCGGTGATCATACATCAGTATGTTATACCCTTTTGAAAAAAACAAGTCCACATATCGTATAGATGTGGCCATATTACCGGTAAATCCATGTACAATTATCACCGACTTTTTCGAGTTTTGATGCAATAGCCATTTACCTGCTAGATGATATCCATATTCTGAAGTTATTTTTACATCTTCAAAGTCATACTCAACAAAATCAGGTATATTGTATCCCAGTTCTTCAAACTTATTATATACCTCTTCATACGACATCACTTTGGGCCGTTCGGTGACATTATTTATAACATATCCTACCGCCATTAATACGATAAATATTAAGACAACCACCACAAAAATTGCTATTGTCATGAATGCTTCCTGCCTTTAATATATTTAGTTTTATTTACCATTTTAATAGTGTAAAAATTTGGAGTAAATAGAATCTCAATATTTTTCTAAAACCTTCTTTACTTATGTCGTTTTCACATTTGAATTTTATTCCTTTTCTAAGGCCAGTGAAAATAGATGTGGCTATCATACAAGATAACATTTCAATTTCTTGCGCCGTTTGAACAAATGGTGGGCTTGTATTTTTCAGTATGTTATTTATAATCGTTAAAAGCCATGCGTTACGTTTTTCATTAATATCATCATCGCACACAAAAATATATATCTCTTTTCTGTAGCTTTCCTGTGTATTTACTATGGTGTCAGCCAATACCATCAACATTTCTTTCAGCATCTCTTCGTTCATATTTTCGTTAAAATTTTCCGCATTACCGTTAGAAAAACTATTTATTGTCTTGTTCAGTTTTTCAAATACCGGCTTCATAAGTGTGTTTACTATTTCTTCCTTATTTGGAAAATATCGGTAAATATTTCCCACTGTCATATCTGCTCTTTTGGCAATCGCACGCATAGAAGTAGCGGAAATTCCTTTGACAAGAAATTCCTCTTTTGCTGAGTCGAGTATTCTATTACGGCGTTCTTCTTTTAGCACCTGTGCCATGTCTTTACCTCTATTTTATTCCACACTTTTTAGCGACTCTATCATATTGATATTTTTCAGTCTTGATAGCATAAACCTGTTTACCGCAGCAGAAAACACAAACGTTAAAATTACTGAATATATTATACTTTCCACCGACACTGTTCTAATAAACATAATAAAGTCCATTTCCACTTGTGTAATGATGAACCTATGCGAGTATATTCCTAAAAACGTGCCAAACAACGCCCCAAATATAGTTAGCACCATGTTTTCATTGAATATATAGTCTTTTGTCTCTCTATGGTAAAAGCCCAAAACCTTCAGCGTTGCTATTTCACGTTTTCTTTCACTAATATTTATACTGGCAAGATTACCCAGTACCACAAATGCCAGCGCCGCCGCAGATACAATAATAACAATAACTACTATATCCATACTGCCTGTGATATTGCCGAAGCTTGACACCATGCTTGAGTTAAATATGATACCACTGACGTTATCTATTACCAAAATCTCCTCTTGCAGTGTTTTTTCATCCATCTCACTTTTTACTTGTATGGCATTTTCACTTACATTTTCCGAAAATAGCGCTTGATAATACTGCTCGCTGATATATATTTCATGGTTTATATATTTTTCATATATGCCGCTGACTTTAGCCATTGCAATTTCTTCATTCTGACTTTCTATTGTGACATCATCACCTATGCCTACACCTAATATTTCGGATAATTTTTCACTTATCAATATCCCATTGCCGTCCAAGCTATAACTTTCTCGATTAGTGCGCTGTCTTACAACATTCAGCTCTTTTAGCTGTTCGTCATTTTCATATACCTGCACATATCCCACAGCTTCATTTTCTTCATAGCTCAGCTCTGAAGCATAGCTTGCAAACGGTATAGCTATGATATTGTCATCTAAATCTCTTACCGATGCCAACATCGTATCAAACTCATCTTTTGTTGTATCTTCTTCTGCTGATACCACACCATCATATAACGTCAGCATATCATACTGTAGATGCGCTATTTCGCTGATAGAATCTCTCATGCCAAACCCACTTACCAGCAGGCACGTGCATCCTGCTATACCTGTTACTGTCATGAAAAACCGTTTTTTGTATCTGATAATATTTCTTGATGTCACTTTTGCGTTAAAAGAAAATCTTTTCCACAAAAACGGTATTTTCTCGACAAACACTTTTTTTCCAGCAGGAGGAGCTTTTGGTCGCATCAAGCTACCGGCTACTTGTGCGGTTTCTATTCTAATGGCACTAAACGTGACAAGGCTCATTACCATCATAAATATAACCACCGCTATCACCATGTTGACCCATGGTAAAGTATAGTTAATCTTAGGTAAATTATAAACTATATTCCATGTGTTGTATACAATTTGCGGAAAAACCAAAACACCAATAACAGCACCCAATACACCACCTAAAAATGTTGCACTAAGCGCATACATAAGATACTTTGACGCACACGCAAATCGGCTATATCCCAGTGCACGTAAAATACCTATTTGTGTGCGCTGCTCGTCTATCATCCTTGTCATAGTGGTAAGGCACACCAGCGCCGCTACCAGAAAAAAGAACACCGGAAAAATAAGGCCTACTACCTGCATTTGCGACACTGTATCACTGTATGTCGCCATAGAGTAATGCATCTCTCTTGTCAGCACTGTCCATTCGCCATCTTCAAGCTTATCTATTTCTTTTTTTGCATCATCTAGTTCTAGCGATGCTTCGTTTAGCTCTTCTTCACCTTCTATACGTTGCTTGTCCAGTTCCTCTTGTGCTAAATCCAGTTCTTCTTTCGCTTTTATAAGCTCTGTTTGCACGCTTTCCAGGGCACTAAGTTCCGCTGCTGCTTGCCCTTTTGCCGCCATAATTTGCGCATCTGCCATTCCGCTTGATATCAGTGCATCCAGCTGGACATTTACGCTATTCAGCTCTTTAATACTTTCACTTACATCCTCTTCATTTTTTATTATCTCATCATATCCGGCGTTTATATCATTTTGTGCATTTGTAATTTCATCTTCAAATTCTTTTAGGCCATCCGCGTACTCTTTTACTCCATCTTCATATTCTTCAAGTGCATCACTTTTTATTTGCTCAGCTCTTACCGTTTCTTGCGCATCTGTAAACTGAAGCAGTGCTTCTTCCTCTTTTAAAACTTTTTCTTCATACGCTACACTAAAAGAATTTAGTTCTGTCAGCTCTGTGTTTTTCAGATACACTGTACTATAAACATCCCCTGAAAATGCCTCCTTTGGCAAATATAAAAATGTATTCAGGGTCAAGTTGTCCAGTGTTGCAACACCTTTTTCTTGGCTCATGTAGTTCGGTGTTGTAACAATTCCCACAACGGTGAATTCCGTTTCGTTTAGTACTTCATCCAGCTCCATTGTAGCTCGGTTTATATTTATTACATCACCTATCTTCGGTGTTTCGTATAAATCACTTGGAATTTCAGCCAATGCTTCATTTGCGTTCTCAGGATAACGGCCATCCACTAGCTTTAGCTTATTTACGCTGTTTGCTTCATCGTATGACTCTAGCCTGAAAATATAATTTGTATCGCCAAAACTACCCTCGGCATCGACAAAGTATCCACCCTCGGCAATGATGTTTTCATTGCTTTCATTTAAAGCATCGATATCGTCTTCATCAAAACCATAGTTTGAGTAAATTTGAAAGTCAAAAAAACCATACTCATCGGTATAACGATCCACGCTTTCTCCCATTGCAACAGATATCGACAACATCCCAGAGAAAAACGAAACACCCATAAACACAATCAAAACCAACATGATATATTTCCCAATGGATTTTTTTATTGTGCGGGCAGTTTCCAGCCATAGTTTGTTTTTCATTCTACCACTCAATCTCCTCTACTGATTTAGGGTTTTCATTTATTGTGATAGATGATATTTTTCCGCTTTTTACTTTTATTACTTTGTCGCCTATCGGACACAAAGATAAGTTATGTGTAATCAGTACCACTGTCATATTATATTTTTCACAACTGTCTTGAAGTAGTTTTAATATTTGCTTACCTGTAGTATAGTCCAGCGCACCTGTGGGCTCGTCACACAATAACAGCTTGGGATTCTTGGCCAAAGCTCTTGCTATAGCCACACGCTGCTGTTCACCACCGGATAGCTGCGCCGGAAAGTTATCTTTTCTGTCGCTAAGCCCAACTTGACACAATATTTCTTCTTCATTAAACGGATGTTTTGAAATTTGTGTTGCCAGTTCTATATTCTCAATCGCAGTTAGGTTTTGTACTAGGTTATAAAACTGAAAAACAAAACCTATGTCATGCCTGCGATATTCTGTCAGTTCTTTTTCACTTGCTGCATCAATACGTTTTCCATCCACTGTAATTTCGCCCGAGCTAAGCAAATCCATGCCCCCCAGAATATTCAATATAGTGCTTTTGCCTGCACCTGATGCACCCGCTATTATAACAAACTCGCCCTTTTCTATCTCAAAGCTTGCTCCATCAAGGGCATGTATATCTACCTCGCCCACATGATATATTTTTTTCACATCTTTAAATTCAATATAGCTCATATAGTCCTCCAATTTTGTAAAAATGCACATATGTTCATTTTTACAAAATTATACACCTGCTTATTATTAATGTCAATGTATTTTGATTTGTGATTACATTTTAATGCTCAACTAAAAAACCAAGATTTTTCTGCATAGCAGACCTATCTTGGTTTGATCTATTTTAAATAATCTTATGTTTTTTTTAGTATAAGGTGATTAAAGTATGCTATTTTAACAAACTCAGGATTTTCCAGTAGTTTCATTTCTATAGAAAGCATTTTATCTGTCCAATTTTCGCTGGTTTGAATTTTTTCATCATGTAAACTGGCAAGCGCTCTCACACCAAAAACATTTTCTATTGCAAGCTTATTTTTAGCCCAACTTAAAACATCTTCGTTCTCGTAGTATTTGATATTTCCAAATGCACTGGAATATGAATATTCTCCACGTAATAGTTTTTCACACTCATTTAGGTCATAGTCTTGCACCACCGCTTGGATAATCCGGCCACATCTGTTGTGCCTTACCACGGAAACTATGCCACCTTTTTTCAGTACTCGCAAAAGCTCTGTCAAAATTTCTTCAGGGTTTTCTGTGAACTCAAGCACCAAATGACAAACAATAACATCATATGTTTCGTCTTTCATTTCTTTCACAGTTTCTAAATCACCGCAAATTTGGCTAAAAGTTTGTGTATTTTGCGCCGCATCTATCATCGCCTCATTCATTTCCAGTGCCACAACATCGTTATTTTGTGCTAAATAATTTGAAGTAAATGCAAACCCACTTCCAAAGTCTAATATTCTTTTGTTTTGTATGCCTTTCAGCTGACTCCATACAGTTTTATAAAATAGCTTGCCCAGCGGTGATATTGCATAATCATAATAAAGCTTCATTCCCTCATCCATACATGTGCTCCTTTTATATATTGAGTTTTCATGCAAAAAGTATACGTGAATTTCGGCACAAAAAAACCTTCTAGCAGATACTAGAAGGTTTAATGAGATCCAGCATCACGCCGGTGGTGCGTCTTCAGGGACTCGAACCCGGGACCCGCTGATTAAGAGTCAGCTGCTCTACCATCTGAGCTAAAGACGCATACTATACCTGATCTTTTGCAAAGCACTCACAAAACTTGTGTGCTGTGCAATTATATTATTATAATATATTTTCAGTAATAAGTAAAGATTTTCAATGCAATTTCTATGTTTTACGCTATCTTTTTCAGCTTTCAAAAATCAGTTTATTTTACGTGTTTAACTATTATAAAAAAGCACATTTATCAGTCGTTATTTTCCCATCTTCGCTAAAAAAGGATCTGTGAAACGCATTCTCATCCATGATATTACCGGTCCTGTAAAAAAAGCTGTCATTATAGTTCCTGCACCTACGGGTGCACCTAGTAAAAATCCAATACCTGTGCAGATACTATCTGTAAATATCCTACAATATTTGAATTTTGCAATATTTTTATCTGCCATTATCAATGCTATCGAATCATAAGTAGACACGCCTAAATCTGCTGTAAAATATACAGCCATAGAAAAACAAAGTAATATAAACCCACATCCCAAAAGGATAACCCGGGTAGCAAAATTTATTTCGCCAAGTATATAAACTATTTGATTCTGAGTAAACTCTACAATATACCCCAGTAAAAACAAACTAATCACGGTTGCAATACCTATATGTTTTCTGCTAACAAAAAAAATTATTACTATCGTAATCAGGCTCATGGCAACATATAATGTGCTATAACTGATAGGTATTATGATATCAAGCCCTATTACTAGGCATTGGTATGGATCTGTACCAAACAAAGAAACCTTAAACATCGCCACGCTGATTCCACACAGCACTATGCCAAACACTGCCATTATTATTCTCAATTGTAATTTTGTCATTTTAATACTTTCTAAAAGTTGATTATTTATTTACCTTCGCTAGCATTGGGTCTGTAATATGCTTTCTCATCCATGCAATAATAGGTCCCATGAAAAACGCAGTTATCACTGTGCCCACTCCGATTGGTGCCCCTAGGAAAAAACCAACACCTGTGCAGATAACATCTCCAACAACCCTAGCATATGTAAACCGTGCAATTTTCATGTCTTGTATTATCAACGCTACAGCATCATAGGTGGATATACCCAAGTCTGCAGTAAAAAACATTGCTGCAGCAAGGCCAAGCAGTAAAACTCCGAACAATAGAAATACCACTCTTAGTACCAATCCTATTTCGCCAAAAAAATATAATAATATTCCGTGTGAAAGATCCACGATATATCCAAGCAAAAACAAATTTATTATTGTTGCTATCCCAATATACTTTTTGCCAAAAATAAAAATAAATACTAATATGGCTACACTAACAATTAAGTACATCATGCCATGACTTACAGGAAAAACATTAGAAAGACCTGCGACAAAACATTGAAGAGGATCCGTGCCAAATAACGACATTTTGAACATTGACACACAGAATCCACGAATTAAAACGGCAATCGTTGTCATTAATATTTTTGCTTGTGTTTTTGTCATTATGCCACACTTTCTTCATTCACTTTTTTGTCTCACAAATACAAATTATACTATTTTGTTTTATACAATGTCAATTATTTACCATACAATTAATTGAAAATACCATAAAAAATACCCCTTAGCATAAGCTAAAGGGAGAATTGGGTGACGAGCTAATGTCACAATCCCGAAAAAAGGTGGTAGCGA
>CAYIZZ010000070.1:0-11909 GCA_964367945.1 uncultured Oscillospiraceae bacterium
TCGACGTGTCTGTTATCGAAATGGGCGACGGCATAACAGAGGTTCTTTCCACAGCGGGCGACACTCGTCTTGGTGGTGATGACTTTGATCAGCGCATCATTGACTGGTTGGCAGATGAATTCAAAAAAGAAAACGGCATTGATTTGCGTCAAGATAAAATGGCTGCACAGCGTCTTAAAGAAGCTGCAGAAAAAGCAAAAATCGAGCTATCCGGTGTGACATCTACACAAATAAACCTACCGTTTATCACTGCTGATGCATCCGGCCCAAAACATCTGGATACAAACCTATCTCGTGCAAAATTCAATGACTTGACAAGCGACTTGGTGGAAAACACCATGAATCCTGTAAAACGTGCATTGAAAGATGCAGGCTTGCAACCGTCAGATGTAAATCGTGTGCTATTGGTGGGTGGATCTACTCGTATTCCTGCAGTACAAGAGGCTGTTAAAGGCTTTATGAAAATAGAACCCTCCAAAGACATCAACCCCGACGAATGTGTGGCACTGGGTGCTGCTATCCAAGCCGGTGTTTTGGGTGGCGACGTTAAAGGCTTGCTACTACTTGATGTTACTCCGCTTAGTCTTGGTATCGAAACAATGGGCGGTGTGTGCACTAAAATTATTGAGCGCAACACAACTATCCCAACCAAAAAAAGCCAGATATTCTCCACTGCAGCCGATAATCAACCAAGTGTTGAGGTAAACGTGTTGCAAGGTGAGCGCGAAATGGCAAAAGACAACAAAAAGCTTGGTACATTCCACCTAGATGGTATCCCTGCAGCACCTCGTGGTGTACCGCAAATTGAGGTTACTTTTGATATTGATGCCAACGGTATCGTAGCAGTTTCCGCGAAAGATTTGGGCACAAGCAAAGAGCAAAGCATTACCATTACTGCTTCTACAAACATGAGCAAAGACGATGTGGAAAAAGCAGTGAAGGAAGCCGAGCAATATGCAGAGCAAGATAAAGCGCAACGTGAAAAAGTGGATGCACGAAACATGGCAGACTCTATGGTGTTCCAAACAGAAAAAACACTGACAGATCTTGGCGACAAGATGGAAAGTGCTGATAAAGATAGCCTGACTGAAAAGAAAGATGCACTGAAAAAAGCTTTGGAAAGCGATGATATTGATGATATCAAAGCAAAACAAGAAGAGCTGCAAAAAGTGCTTCATGAAGTGAGCAGCAAGGTATATGCCGACGCTCAGCAACAAGCCGCAGGCGCACAGGAAGCTGCAGGCGCAGGCGAACAAGCACCGCCGCAAGATGATGTGATTGACGCAGACTTCACCGAAGTAGACGGCGAAGATAAATAATAAACAAACGTGCATATGCACAGTAGGCAATTTCCTACCGTGCATATTGTGCGGTATGTGTTACTATTAAGTAAAAGAAAAAATGAGCGCAGGCGGTTTTCAAATGGGCGTAAGCCTTATGAAGTAAAGTAGTGCTGTGTTACAGTGAAGAGATGAGGTGAGGCGATTGGCTGATAAAAGGGACTATTACGAGGTCCTTGGGGTTGCCAAAGACGCCAATGAAAATGAAATAAAAAAAGCGTACCACAAAAAAGCAAAAAAATATCACCCGGACCTAAACCCGGACAGTAAAGAGTCTGAGGCTAAGTTTAAGGAAGTTAACGAGGCCTATGAGGTTCTAAGTGATAAGGAAAAGAAAGTAAAGTATGACCAGTTTGGTCATGCAGGGGTAGACCCAAGCTATGGCGCCGGTGCAGGTGGCGGTTTTGGCGGAGGCTTTGGTGGCGGGGCTACCGTGGATTTTTCCGATATATTTGAAACATTTTTTGGTGGTGGATTTGGTGGTGGCGGATTTGGCCGCCAGCAGAAAAATCCAAACGCACCACGCAGAGGTAGCGATATCCGCACCAGCCTTGTGCTATCTTTTATGGAAGCAGTGCATGGAACCACTAAAGTTATCAATATCACAAAGCAAGAGAGTTGCTCGGAATGCAGTGGAACAGGTGCCGAAAAAGGTAGTGCTCCACAGACTTGTCCTGAATGTAACGGCAGTGGATTTGTGGTGGCCAGCAAGCGCACAGCTTTTGGCATGATGCAAGAAAGCAGACCATGCATAAGGTGTAGTGGTAAAGGTAAAATTATTAAAAACCCATGCAAAAAATGCCATGGAAGCGCCCGTGTGGGCGTACCTAAAAAGCTGGAAGTGAAAATTCCGGCCGGTGTGGATGATGATCAAAACATTATTCAGCGTGGTAATGGTGATGCCGGATTTAACGGTGGGCCTGCGGGTGATCTTATAGTTATAATCACCGTGCGTCCTGACGCTATGTTTGAGCGTGAGAGGTATGATGTGTATATCACGGTACCAATTACGTTTACACAAGCCACACTGGGTGACAAGATGACAGTGCCGACGATTGACGGCAAAGTGGAATATAGCGTACCGGAAGGCACACAAAGCGGAAAGGTATTTCGCTTGAAAAATAAAGGAATTCCGTATGTAAACGGCCGTGGGCGCGGTGATCAATATATCACAGTGCAAGTGGAAATTCCTAAAAAACTGACAAAATCTCAGCGCAATGCACTGGAGCGTTTTGAAAGTAGCCTGAAAGAAGAAAACTACGAGCAAAGAAAAGGTTTCTTTAAAGGCATGAAAGACATGTTCAGCTAAAAAGTAATCACTACATAATAAAAACCTCTTGTGAAGGCGTTTGCCTTCATCAAGAGGTTTTTTGTGTTAGTATTATTTTATGCAGTAGCAGCGGATTCGACAGGGACAGCAGCTTCTGCGGCAGCGGCGGCCTCAGCTTCAGCAACGGCAGCAGCCGAGGGAAGTTGAGAGTAATAGTGGCTGCCTTCTAAATATAAATGTGCATGACGTTTATTGTAGGCTGTGTGGGTCACTAGATATTCTACCCATGCGGCGTAGCCCTCAGGTGTCATATGGTATCCGTCACCACCACCGTATTCAGGACGCATCCAGCCGTCGTCGCCGGCCAAAGCCTCGTGTAAATCTAAGAAGTACATGCCTTTTTCATAGGCCATTTTCGCCAGTTGGTCGTTTAGGTTGTTGATGCGCTCAATATCAAATCTGGCATCTTGTCCCTGCACAACAGGAGTGATGGACTGTACGTAAATAGAAACCTCGGGGTGCAAGCTGGCACGCATGGTATCAAGCATTTCGCTGTAGTAACCTAGCAGTGCTTCGTCGCCCATGCTTACCATGGCGTTTGTACCTAGCAGTACATATACATTATCAGGCTGATAGCCTACAAGCGCCTCCATGGGAACTTCGGTAACACCATCGTTACGTTTCTGCATGGAGCCGTCATAAATCTGGCGTGGACTGACACCAAGATATGCGCAAAAGTTAGCATTTGGGATACCGTAGCTTGGATAAATGAACAGGCCCTGTGTGATAGAATCGCCAACAAAAACGCTGGTGTTAAAATAAGACATATCCACTCGGCCGTTTTCAGGCAAGGCTATCATGTGGCTATCAGGTGAAAGCACTGTCATAGCGGCAGGGTCTTGCGCAAGTGGGCCTATGGTGTTCCATCCGGTATTGTCCACGCTGGGTATTTCGGCCTCGGGTAAAGAAGGATCAGCTGTGGGAAGCTCGGGTGTAGAGGATACAGCTGATGAAGATTGTACTTGTGAATCTGACACATCAGAGTCTCCAAATGGATTACTGAACTCGGAAATTATACCGGTGATAACCCAGGCAAGACCCATTATAAACGCAACAGAAACAAGTAAAACGATGGCGCGCTGTTTGTTTTGCTTAGCACGACGTTGTTTGCGTTTTGATACATAAGCCTTATTATTAGATGAAGGAGATGAAGAACTGCGCGGGGCAGGTCTTTCGGTAGAGTTAGTAGGTTTTTGATTATTCAAGACAATTACACCTCAAATTCAAGGTAAAAGTATGGGTGATTCGTTTGGCTAATAGTCTGTATTATAACGTATATGGCATAAAAAAACAACCAATCATGCCTTCATTTCACATTTTGCGATGGTGAGAATGGTTTGGTTTGTGATATGATATGGACAGAAATAGCGCAAACGGCAAAAAATATATGCCTTAATGTGAAAAATGGTATTGACATATAAGAATGATTGCTGTTATAATAACGTGCAAGGCTTTTGCAGGCTGTATTTGCAAGGCCGATTTATTTATGTCCGTTCTCGTAAGGGAGAAAATCCTTGCCCTGAAAAGGGTCATATGTCCAAAAGGAGGTGCAAAGAAAATGCCCATGTATGAGACAATGTTGGTTACCAGTGCAAAACTTGATGAGGAAACCACTACAGCGGTTGTAGGTAAGTTCAAAAGCCTGATAGAGGCTAACGGAACTATTGATACCGTGGAAGAGTGGGGAAAACGTCGTATGGCGTATCCTATCAACAAGGAAGCAGACGGTGTATACACACTGATTCACTTCACAAGTGAAGCGGATTTCCCCGCAGAGCTTGATCGTGTATACAAAATCACTGACGGTGTGTTGCGCACACTTATCATCGCTAAAGATGAAGTGATGGAAAATGCTCGTGTAAAAGCAGCTGAAAAATTGGCCAACGCCAAGGAAGCCGCAGCTAAAGCACAAGCAGACCGCAAAGCAGCCGAACAAGCCAAAGCAGCCGAAGCCGCCAAAGCGGAAGAAAGCAAACCGGCACAGGAGGACGCAGCAGAAGCGGTAACACAGGAGGTAGAGTAATATGCTGAATGTGATTGCTGTGATGGGACGCTTAGTAAGTGATCCTGAACTGCGAAAAACTTCGAATGATCTTAGTGTTGTAAGAATGCGTATTGCCTGTGAACGCAATTTTGTGAAGGCCGGCGAGCAACGTCAAGCAGACTTTTTGGATGTGGTGGCGTGGCGAGCTACAGCGGATTTTGCCAGTAAATATTTCCGCAAAGGCCAGCTGATTGCAGTAAACGGTAGTTTACAAACAAGGCAGTATGAAGACAAACAAGGGAATAAGCGCACAGCTTATGAAATTGTGGCGGACAACTTGCATTTTGCAGAAAGTAAATCATCTGCACAAACTGCAGGCGGTGGTGCTTACACACAAGCTCCACGTCCAGTGGCACAAGAGCAAACGTCTTATTCCGCCGGTGATCCGGAGGATTTTGCTGTGATTGATGAGAGTGAAGATCTTCCGTTTTAATTATCAAGGAGGTTTGGCCAAATGGCTTATGAGAGAAATGAACGGGGCGGTCCCCGTCGTGGACGTCGCAAGGTTTGCAGCTTTTGTGTAGATCGTGTGCCGTATATTGATTACAAAGACATATCTCGCCTGCGTAAATACACAAGCGAAAGAGCAAAAATCATTCCTCGGCGTGTAACAGGTACCTGTGCAAAGCATCAGCGTGAATTGACCATTGCGATCAAACGCGCACGTCATCTTGCACTAATGCCCTACGTGAGTGACTAAAACTTAATAATATCGTAAAAAGATCGGGTTTTTATAGACTCGGTCTTTTATATTGGCTTACCTTAGCCACTTTTATATAAAAAAGTAAGATAATTGTCGAAAAAGTTGAAAAGGCGTAAAAAATTATATACAATATACAAAAGGGTTATAACATAAAGTGATAAATTCTGTGGGAGGTATGCCAAGATGGGTCCTAAAATGCGAAGAGCGGAACTGCTAAAGCTGCTACAGATGGATATGAAGCCAATGAGTGCCGGAAATCTAGCGGAACATTTTGAAGTATCAAGGCAGGTGATAGTGGGGGATATATCGCTATTACGTGCCTCAGGACATGATATTGTAGCCACGCAAAAAGGGTACTTGATGGAAACTTCTGATGAAGATATGGAAGTGGATACCTATATTTTGTCGTGCAAGCATGATAAGGGTCAGCTTGAGGCAGAGCTGTATGCCATCGTGGATAACGGAGGTGTGGTGGTGAATGTATCCATCGAGCATAAACTATATGGAACCATTACGCAAGATTTAAATATCAAAAGCAGATTTGATGCGGATGAGTTTTTGAAGAAAGTAGCGATAAACGATGTAAAACTGCTATCTTCTTTGACAGATGACGAGCACATGCACACCATTCGTTGCTCAAACCCACAAGCTTACAGAAGAATTTTATCTCGTTTGCAGGAACTGAGGATTTTAAACATACGAGATATAAATTAAGATACTGTGAAATAGCTTGAAAAAAGTGGATAGATGGGATAAAATATAAGTGTTATAATTAAGTGAATTACAATGGGCTAGGCCCAATTTTGGAGGATGTATAATGATATCAGCAGGCGATTTTAGAAACGGCAGTACATTTGAGCAGGACGGCAACGTGTTGCAGGTGGTAGAGTTTCAGCACGTAAAACCCGGAAAAGGTAGCGCGTTTGTGCGCACCAAAATCCGCAACGTGATTACAGGCTCGGTGGTAGAAACCACATACAACCCTACAGACCGCTTCCCTGCGGCGCAGATAGAGCGCCGTGAGATGCAATATTCTTACGAAGATGGTGGACTGTATTATTTCATGGATAATGAAACATTCGAGATGATTCCACTGGATGCAAAGGTACTTCCCGATGCATTTAAGTTTGTGAAAGAAAACGAAAACGTAAAGGTGCTTAGCTACAAAGGCAACGTGTTTGGTGTAGAGCCTCCAAACTTTGTGGTGCTTACCATCACAGAAACAGAGCCAGGCATGAAAGGCAACACTGCCACAAACACCTTGAAACCGGCTACATTGGAGACCGGCGCTGAGGTTCGTGTGCCACTATTTATCAATGAAGGCGAAGCTATTCGTATCGACACTCGCACAGGCGAGTATATGGAGCGTGCATAAGAGCTGTGGTTTGCCAAGGCAAAACATAATTATGACACTACAAAAAGGAGCAAAAATATGAATCTTGTGGAAAGAGCAGCTTACATCAAAGGTTTGGCAGAAGGGCTTGGCCTTGACGCAGAACAAAAAGAAACTCGTGTTATTCAAGAAATGTTGGAACTAATGAGCGAGATGGCCGGTGATGTAGAGGCTATAGGAGAAGATCTGGGCGATTTATACCATGCAGTAGAACAAATTGATGAAGATCTTAATGTTGTTGAAGAAGAAATGTTTGGAGACCCTATCGGAAACCTTACAGACGAAATGTATGAAATCGTATGCCCTAACTGTGAAGAGTCCATACATGTGGATGAAGAAGTAGTGGTGTCAGGCAATGTAGTGTGTTCTGCTTGCGGTGAGAAAATCGAAGTAGAAATTGACGAATGTGGTTGCGGTTGTGGCCATGATCATGATGATGAATAAACTCACCTACGGTAAATAAAAAAAACAAAACCCTCCGGCAAAAGGCATGGCCTTTCGTTAAGAGGGTTTTTTGTAAAAGAAAATAAATTTAGAATGATTAAAGTGTGAGCAAAAGATCTTGGAGCTCAGACACGGTATGTACTACATACTCAGCATCGGCAGAGCGTAGTTCTTCTTCGCCGCCATACCCGTAAGAGACACCGACACAAGGGATGTTATGTGCGTGGGCGCCTGAAACGTCGTGACGACGATCGCCCACCATGACAGCGTTTTGGGCGTTTACATCGGTGCGTGAAAGTAGTAAAGATAAAACTTCATCTTTAGGTAGGCCAACATCATCGGGAGGGCTACCGCAGATGAAAGTAAAATATGGTGCTATACCAAAGTCGTCTAAAATAATTTGGGCAAAATCCATGGGTTTTGTGGTGGCGACATAAAGGCGCTTTCCTGATAGTTGCAAGGTTGCCAGCATATGCGCTATACCGGGAAAAAGGGTGTTTTGATGTAGGCCGTGTTCTTTGAAGTGTTCTTTGAAGTGCATGATGGCACAAAGGGTATCCTCATCATTTAGGTGAAAAAGAGAAGTGAATGTTTCTGTTAAAGGTGGGCCGATAAAAGCATTGAGGCTATCTTGAGGCACGTCGGTGATACCAAGCTGTTCAAGGGCAAATTTTGCGGCGTTTGTGATACCCTCCACAGGGTCTATGAGGGTGCCGTCCAGATCAAATAAAATATCAGTTTTCATTAGAATATACGTCCTTTTTATCGAATGTTTTTTCGCTTATGATGAAGTGTGGTCGAGATTTTGTCTCGTTATATATTTTGCCTATATATTCGCCGATGACACCAAAGCACAATAGCTGAATGCCGCCCATGAAGAATATGGCGCACCAGGTGCTGGTCCATCCCCACACAGTGGAGTTTGGGATAAGAATATGCTGAATAATGACCACAACAATGGCTATTAGACTAACAAAAAATAAAAGAAAACCAAGCCAGGTAACCATGCGGATGGGCTTTATCGACAAGCTGGTGATACCGTCAAACGCAAAAGCCAACATTTTCTTTAAAGGATAGTGGCTTTCACCGGCAATGCGCTCGTGCCGCTCGTAGTATACGCTGGAAAACCTATATCCGACCAAAGGCACCAGACCGCGTAAAAATAAATTCACTTCCTTAAACTGCGCAAGCCCTTCCAAAGCTCTTTTGCTTAGCAGGCGATAATCGGCATGGTTATACACAACATCAGCGCCTAGCTTGTGCATGATTTTATAAAAACCTTCGGCGGTGTTGCGCTTAAACCATGTGTCGGTATCTCGCTTGCTGCGCACACCATACACCACATCACAGCCACTTTCATATTCACTTATCATTTCGTCCATGGCATTTATATCATCTTGGCCGTCGGCATCTATTGAAATGGTGATATCGGCATACTCTTTGGCACACATCAGACCGGCCAAAAGTGCATTTTGATGGCCGCGGTTACGTGAAAGGGAAATCCCTTGGTAAAATGGATTTTGGCGGCTCAAATCTTGTATAATATTCCATGTGTCGTCCTTAGAACCATCATTGACAAATAAAACACGGCTATCTTCAGAAATGCGGTTGCCAGAAATTAAAGAACTTAGCTTATCTAAAAACAAATTGCATGTAAGAGGCAAAACGGCCTCTTCGTTGTAGCAGGGTACAACAATATATAAAACAGGAAGCATGATAAAAAATCTCCTTGATATATGATGAAACTTACTATGATATACTAGCCTTTATTATAATGCTTTCTATTTAAAAAAGCAAAAATTAAAGCGTAATACAAGAGAATAGTTTTGATGCGTTTTGATGAAGGCGTATAATAAATTAAAAGGATTTAAGTGATACGATAAATCTGTGTAAAGGAGGGGTGACATGAAAAATATAATAAAACTATTTTCTGTTTGTTTTGTGATAATATTGTGTTTACCCATCCACTTTGTGAAGGCGGCAGAGATATCTATAGATACACCACAAGAAATACCGGTAACGGTATCGGCGGGCGCATATGTGGTGATGGACATAAAAACAGGGCAAGTACTTTTAGGTGAGAACATCCATGAGATTCAGTATCCTGCATCTATTACCAAGATATTGACGATGGCGCTGGTACTAGAGAATATAGACTATGAAACGCAAAAACACACACTGATAACAACGTCACAGTCGGCGATAGATGCACTGATGCCAAATGCCAGCATGATTGCATTGCAAGTGGGTGAAGAGATGACACTTGAAGATTTACTATATGCCACACATATAGAAAGCGCCAACGATGCTGCACATGTGCTTGCGGAATACATTGCCGGAAGTATGGAGGAATTTGCAGGGATGATGAATGCCAAAGTGCAGGAGTTAGGCCTTGAAAACAGCAACTTTGTAAACTCCAGCGGCCAGCCGGATGATGCACATTACGTATCGGCTTATGATATGGCGATGATCACCAGGTGGGCGATGTCGGTGCCGGGCTTCAGAGAGCTTTGGGCCAGTACACAGCATGATATGGCGGCCACAAACAAAAGGGGCGCACGCACTTTATACGGTGATAATCTGGTTGTAAGAGAGGGTAGCTCGTACTATGTGCCGGGCGTTACCGGAAGTAAAACTGGGTATACAGATCAGGCAAAATCCACTCTTGTCACCAGTGCATTGCAAGGTGATATCGAGCTGGTTTGTGTTATATTATCAGGCGCGTCCAGTGCAGCAAAGTTTCGTGCTACCGAAGAGCTTATGGAATATTGTTTTACCAATTTTCACAAAGTGGAAATTTCTTTAGCAGACATGCCGATAACAATGGTTCCGGTATACGGTGGTGGAGCGGTGCCGCTAGGCGAGATTGAAGTATATGCAAAAGAGAGTGCCGAGGTACTGCTTCATACCGGGGTGAGTGCAGATGTAGTGGAAACTATTGTGCAAATACCGCAGCAGTATATCATGGGGGATGTGTTTGCGCCGAATGTAGCGCTGATATTACCGCAGGATGTAGGTGCGCAGTACAGCGGTGTGATTTATGAAATGCCATTGCCATATGCAGGACTGGAAGAAATATTGGCGGGAAATACGTATGACCAAAACTTCTTGCAAAGCATGGCAAGAGAGGATCCGGTGTTATTCTGGTTACTTTTAGCTATGCCACTGGCAGGCGCCGCGGCGTTCGTAGCTCGCAAGATATATCTACAGCGAAAGCATGAAAAAAAGCGAATGCAGCGCCTAGCAGCTGCTAAAGCAGTGACACCTATTAGAATAGCAAAAAGACCACAGCCGCCACAACGTGGATATACAGCGGCAAAGCGGAAACCGTCAACACCACAGCGCAGAGGAACTATTAATAGCACTGAAAAAAAACGATATCCTGACGGTAGGCGGTGAAACTGATATTTAGTGAGGTTTTCTTGCATTTTACAGGGTAAACAAGTACAATTAAATACGTACAGATAAATAAGTTCAAAGAGAGTGACGGAGGTGGATTGTGAAGTATTCATTGGTTGGATATAGTGGGTTTGTAGGCGGAAATTTAGCGGTATCACATAATTTTGACAACTTGTACAATTCTAAGAATATACAAGATAGCTATGGCACGGATAATGGATATGTGGTATACAGCGGTATGCCGGCAGAAAAGTTTTTGGCAAATGCTGACCCAAACGCCGATTTGCAAAGAGCAGAAACAGCCATGGACAACATACGCAAAATGCGTCCCGAAAGGCTGGTACTAATAAGCACGGTGGACGTTTATCCAAAGCCTATGGGTGTGTATGAAGACACGGTGATAGACAACACCAATGCACCTGCGTATGGAAAAAACAGATATACACTGGAAGGCTGGGTAAGGGAAGAATATCCTGATGCTCTTGTTGTGCGCCTACCGGGCCTATACGGAAGAGGACTGAAAAAGAATTTCATTTACGATATGCTTACCATAACTCCGTCTATGCTGGTAGAGGCAAAATATAAAGAACTTTCAGAAAAAAGTGATCTGGTAAAAGAAAGCTATAGTGTAGATGATGCAGGATTTTATCGTTTGCAAAATCTGGACACGCAAAAAGCAGAAGAACTGAAAAGCTTTTACGAGCAAAATGATTTTAATGCACTTAGTTTTACAGACAGCCGTTCTGTGTTTCAGTTTTATAACTTGGCCAGTTTGTGGAAGGATATTGCCCGCTGTGAAAAGAAGGGAATACGCCTTGTCAACTTGGCCACACAACCTGTGGAAGCGGGTGCGCTGTACCGTGTGTTAACCGGATGCGAATGGGAAAATCATACAGCGAAAGGCCCGGTTCAGTACGACATGCGTACACGTTATGGACGTGAGCTGGGTGGCCTTGATGGATACGTGGCAGATCACGCCGAGGTGATGAGCGGTATTGCAAATATGGTGAAACAAAATTTAGTGTAGATATTTAAAAGCAGAGGTAGAATTGTGAAGATAGAAAATATACCAGGTGTGCCGGATTTTATATTAGACACGCTGAAAGAAAAAAGCTCGGATTATTGTTTGCTTATTCCGGTGATAAATGAAAACGGACGGATTAAAGCAGAGCTTTCTGCGGCTAAAAAAGCCGGCGTGGATAAAAAATGTGATATTATAATTTGTGATGGTGGCTCGGACGATGGCAGTCTTGGCC
>CAYIZZ010000071.1:0-11799 GCA_964367945.1 uncultured Oscillospiraceae bacterium
CACCAAACCCCACTGCAGACGACCGCAACGACAGCTTTAGCCATGCCGCAGTGCCGAGCCGCACGACACAGAGTTCCTCTTCATGGAGTGTGTGGAGGCCGTGGTGGCAACCTAAATGGGAGTGGGAGCCTAAAATTGTAACCGTTACAACCACGGTGAATGTGCCTGCCTTATGGCGAAATCCCAATGCTCCATCCCAGACCTCGGCTGTATATGTGAGCGGTTGGACATACGAGCCACCCACCACAACTACAGGAACAGAAACAGTGGATAACGGCAAATGGGTTGACAATGGCGAGTGGAAATTTAACCAAGACAGCTACTCGGCATCAATGTCGGCTTCAATGGACATACGCACCGACAGCAAGAATCCAACGGCATATGGTGACACCATGAAATCGGGCTACGGCATAAATCAGACAGCGACAGCTTCGGCGAGCGGTGGAAGTGCAGTAACACAGCCACAAACTGCTGTGAGCTATTTCCCTGAGTTCGGTTACAGCGGATATTGGCGGCTACTTGAGAGAAGTGGCAGTAGCTTTGAATTTAAGCAAAACGAGTATTCCACATACAACAATCGCACCCATTTTTCGCCGATATGGTTTCCAAACGGAGCGTACACCGTCAACACATGGGTGCTTGATTGTTGGACGCCCACAGGTATGCTCTCGGCAAACTTAACCGACAGCCTCACCATCTCGGGATCACTTTGGGATGATTGGCATATCGGGCCAAAATCAAATGATTAAAAGGAGAATTTATAATGACATTTTTAAGAAAAAATAAGAAAATTATTATAGCGTTTGCAGTAATGTTAATGCTGACAATCTGCCTAACTCCCGCCGCCTTTGCCACCTCGACAGGAGATGTGGCGAGTGCAGTGGAAAACACATGGAACGATGCGTCCTCGCAGATTAAGACGGTGGTAAACAATGTTGTTTTTCCGGCTATTGATTTAATTTTAGCGGTATTCTTTTTCGCAAAGGTAGGTATGGCGTATTTTGATTACAGGCGGAATGGACAGTTTGAATGGGCTGCGCCGGCAATGCTTTTTGCGTGTTTGGTGTTTACATTGACGGCGCCGCTTTATGTGTGGGGGATTATTGGGATTTAGATGCGAAAAAAGTGCAAATGAGTAGATACAAAGTTGCACCTCTTGAAATATGCTACAAGGATTTTTTAATGGTATCATATATTTTTACAAGTCGTAAATTTGAATTGATATAGAAATCAAAAGGTTCGTGTATATCACGAGGTGCAACATCGAATAAAGAATAAAATTCATTATGTTCACCAACATAAACCCGACAATCATTATTATGAAAACACGCTTTATTCTTAAATTGATCACCTGTAATATCTATGATAATATTATTTTTCGTTATTAACCATGCATGAGATTGGATATTTTCAAATTCATCGCCATAATATGTGCCACAAACATAAAACGTTCGAATGCCATGTTCGAGTAGATATTGTGCTAATAAATCGCATGTATCACCGCAACATTTTGATGGAAAAGAAGCAAAGCTATCTCCGCCGAAAAATCTTTCATTGTTTGATTTTTCAATTGCAATTCTGAATTTCATAGATAATTCGTAAATAGTTGACATGAGTTCCTCCTTTGTGTTTTTAGACTTGAATATTTAATTTGTGCTTGTCTGATGATAATAATTACTTTATTGTATTATATCAAACGTTTATGTTTTTTCAAAAATGTACCTTTCACTATCCGAATTGTGGTATCTATTGAGGAATAACCATGATATAGTTGAAGTGGTAAGTCAGGCAGTGACGACTGCTGGAATTGCTCTGATATATATTCCTAATAAAATATTTTTGCTAAAAATTTAGTGCACGCAGTTATATGATCGGCTTTTTCTACTGGTTTTCAGACGTCATTTTATTATAAATAGAGCTGTCAGATTTAGTAATGAGGTAATAGAATGTGATGTTGACAACTTCACTGATTAGAAGATCTAAACTTTGAATGACAGTGTTTGGTTGTGACAATTTTCCAAATATATTTATATAGTGTTCAGAAATTCAAGGTGTTTGCTTGCAAAAATTGATAAAAAATGCTATTTTATAAGTATAATAATATTAATTGTGAATAAATTAGAGGTGCTGTTATGCGTGTTAGCTATGATAAATTATGGAAACTTTTAATTGATAAAAAGATGAAAAAAAGTCAACTTAGAGCATCTGCCAAAATAGGACAGGCCACTTTAACGAAAATGAATAAAGAAGAAACTGTATCTATGGAAGTTTTGATTAAGATTTGCAAAGTTCTCGATTGCGATATTTCCGACATTTGTGAAATAATAAAAGAGCCCCAAAAGGAGGACTAACAATGCCAAAAGTTATGGAGATAATTGCCTCTGAAACAGGCGGTAAAAGTTATAATACTTTCAAATACAGCTTTGATTCGATTGGTTTGCCCACCATTGATTATGATGACGATTCAGACAAAGTAATGAAATGGCACGAAAAAGGCGAAACTGTAAAGCACACGGCATCTGTTAGCTTAAAAGACGAAGCTGATAGTATTAGCGGACAAACTCCTCTGTTTACATATTTTTTAGATGGTTCAAGACGAGTGTTTAAGGTTGATGATATCTCGTATAGTAAACAAGTCTTCCCTGTTGTTGCAGGTCAGATAGGCATCGGGTGCTGTAAGAGAACTAATGGTAAAATGCAGCACGAAAAATTTTACAGAGAACTCATACTATCATTGCCAGACAAAAGTAATTCAGATGGGTGGGATGACACGGCAGTATTTGCATCTATTGTTAAAAAAGTGAATGATTCTATTAGCGCAAGTAAATTTAAAGTTGAATTCTCTACAATTTTACCCTATTCCACATCAAAGGGTGGTGCGGCTGAAGCAAAATTAGAAGACAGAGGTATTGCGGTTATTCAAGATTATATGATAGAGTCTGAAAAACGATTGGTCTCCGAACTTACGAAGGATAGAAAGTTGAATCAAAACAATTATTTGTTGAAAGATGGTTCACTCGAATATAAACCTATGAAAAAAGGCAGTGAAGATTTAAGAACATTGCAAAAAATTAAAAACAATTACCGCTGGGTAGTTGGTGTTTCTAAAACTTTTAATCCAGAAAGTCTTAAAGACCACACAGGAAAGCCGAATGCCAATTATATTGCCGATCTACCGGTATATCATAGAACCCCTGTAGCAAGATTTGAAAATCGTGAGTTTTTAGGCGATGTGCAGTTTGCGGTGTGGTATATAAGGCTTCGAGATAAAAGAAATACACTAACCCCGTTTGATGGTGTGGTAAAAATTGAAAAAATACTTATGGATAGTGAAATTGAAAATGGGATTGATAGTGATACAGTAGATTTAATTTCTGCCAACATTATTAATGAGCGAAATCCTACTTGTTACGGAATTGACAAGAGGTGGGCAAATCATCTTTACCCTGTGTTTTTAACTGAAACCTTTGTAAAAAGCAAATATATAAGTACAGAACTGTTTTTAAATCTATTTTAAGGAGACGAATTATGGACAATCTAATTGGCCGAGTATTGGCAACCGAAAAAAAGCCTACAACCATTGATGATTTTACATTTTGGACTGACCCTGATTTAATTTTAAACCCTTTTGATATTGTTAAGGTGTCTCATGTTGATGATTCTTATTCTTATGGTGTTATTGAAGACATAGGACATATAACAGACGCTACAAGTTTTTTAACAAATTTTATATCAAGCGATTTTGGTGATGTGAACATTGAGGCACCAACGCTTAGGGTGGGAATGAATTATGTCAGTGCAAAAATTATTTGTAACACAAAAAACATTTATATTCCTGTTCAAAATAATGCAAAAGTTATGATTGCAACACCGGAAGAAATAGAGTATGCACTGGGGCTGAAAGACATCAAAAACCCCGTAGTCTGTGGATATTTAGAAATGTATGCCGGTAATAAGCACTATGAGAAAGTGACACTTCCCGTTAATCTGAATTCAAAATTTATAATTGGTCCCGAAGGTGCACATTTAAATATTTCAGGCATTTCAGGACTTGCGTCCAAAACCTCATATGCGATGTTTCTTCTTAAGGCTATTCAGGATAGATATTTATCTAAAGAGTACCAAAATGATGACTTTGATGATGATAGTGTCGCGTTTGTGCTATTTAATGTGAAAGGTAAAGATCTTTTGGCAATAGACCAGCTTAATGATTTTTCAGATGAAAAAAATCCGGAAACAGAAAAAGAAAAAACCTTGGCGAAATATATAGAACTCGGATTGAGTGCTGAGCCTTTTAAAAATGTTCAATACTACTATCCTTATTCTGTTCCTAATACTCGCCATTGGAATACTTATCTATCAGCCGAAGAAGTAGCAGACAATATCACTCTTAAAAAAGCACATAACTTTAAGTATATTTACAAGTACGATAAAGAAAATTTAGATTTGCTGTTTTCTAATATCGATGATTCAACACAAACTATGGATGCAATTATCTCTCACATTATGTCTGGACAGGGAAAATTCGGCTCGATAGATAACTGGCAAGAGTTTTTGGAAGCTGTAAGAGAAATGTTTGCATCTGATAATAAAAATTCAGATAAAGAAATTCCAAAAGTCAGTTGGAGAAAGTTTTACCGTATTGTCAATAAAGGAATTACAGATAATAAAATTTTTGCCCGTACAATAGACGAGTCAAAAAGGGAAACAAGGTTGGGCGATGCATTAAAGTATATCAAGAAAAATGAGGTTCATGTAATTGATATAGCAAAATTATCTGAAGACAAGCAAGCCTTTGTTTTTGGTGATGCCGTTAGAGCCATTTATGATTTGCAACTGGGTCAATATAGTGGCGACGAGGGAGTAACGCCTCCGTCACGCATAGTAATTTTTATTGATGAGCTTAACAAGTATGCGGGAAAAGAAACACCGAAAAATTCTCCTATTTTAAGGCAAATTTTAGATGTAGCGGAGCGTGGAAGATCGCTCGGAGTTGTATTATTCGGTGCGGAGCAGTTTAGGAGTGCCATACACGACCGTGTGACAGGCAATTGTTCAACTAATGCGTATGGCAGAACAAACTCCACCGAAGTCGCAAAAGGTGATAGGAGTGTTCCATCTGTGTACAAGACTATGATGACAAGACTAAAGCAGGGTGAATATATTATTCAAAATCCTGTATTGCGCTCAATGCTTAGCATCAAATTTCCTAAGCCTATCTATAAGCAGTTTAAGTAGCCAAAGGAGAACGATATGGTAACTATAGGGAAAAATATATTAGAAAACTTGACCACGGGAATGTACTCTGATTCAAAAGTTTCTTATAGAGAGTATGTTCAAAATGCGTGTGACCAAATTGATAAGGCCATAGAGCAAGGAATAGTAAGTGCCGAAGAAGCTATTATTGAGATTTTCATAGACAAAGACCAAAGATATATAAGTATTCGGGATAATGCAACCGGGTCTTCTGCTAAAGATTTTCGCAGTGACCTTGGCGACATCGCTAACAGCAACAAAGAGCAAGGGAAAGATAAAGGCTTTAGAGGGATAGGCAGGCTTTGCGGTCTTGCGTATTGTAAAACCTTGAAATTTACTACAAGCTATAAAGGTGAAAATGTCGGTTCTGTTATGATTTGTGATGCTGAGAAGATGAGAAAAATGCTTAGAGAGAGCAAAAAATACAGCATTGAAGACATTTTGGAAGAAATACTTGATTTTGATACTTTTGATGAAAAATCAGAGGAACACTATTTTGAAGTAGAGCTAATTGGAATTAACAAGCAAAATACGGATCTGTTAAATGAAAAAAAGGTAAAGGATTATTTAAGTTTTGTAGCACCCGTCCCATATAAAAATACTTTTTTACTTCGAGATCAAATTTACAGTCATGCCAAAACAATCGGATATGTTATTGATGAATATGTTGTACAAGTCAACGGAGAGCAAGTTTTTAAGGAGTATACAACAAAGCTAAAAGAACAAAGTGGAAACAACCTAAAAAACTATGATGAAATATCTCGTTTAGAGTTTAATGAATTTTACAACTCTGCAAATGTTATGATTGCATGGATGTGGGTTGGTCTGTCACGATTTGAAAAAGCTATTCCCAAGCTAAATACTATGCGTGGACTGCGCCTTAGACAATCAAACATACAAATAGGTGGCGAAGATGTTTTACAACCGTTGTTTAAGGAACCTAGAGGAAATAGCTATTTTGTAGGCGAAGTATTTGCAGTTAGCGACGACTTGATTCCAAATTCACAACGAAATAATTTCAACGAAACAGAAACAAGGGTAGAGTTTGAAAATTTACTAAGTATATACTTCCATGACACATTACATAAGTTGTATTACGGCGCTAACGAGATAAAAAATGTATTTAGAAGGCAGGAAGAACTTGTAGAAAAAGTTACGGAGTTTAAAACTAAATTAGATACAAATAGCTTTGTTGACGAGCCTTCGAAGGCTAAACTACAATCAGAGATTGAAAGAGCGAAGGCAGAAGCGGATAAAGCTTCTAAACGATTAGCGAAATATGACGATGTTGATGAAACTTCACCTATTGCCGAAGTTAAAAAGCGCATTAGTGAGAAGTTTAATGCATCAGAACTAACAGAAAAAGTTGTTTCAACTGATGTTCAGGAAGTTGTTGAACAAGAGCCATCAGGAAAAAAGGGTGGCGATTTTGTAGCGTCTTCATTCTCAAAACTTTCAAGAAATGAAAGAAAGCTTGTGAGCAAAGTTATGTCTATCATAACAAGTAATGCACCTAAAGAGGTTGCAGAAGACTTAATAGAAAAAATAAAAGAGGAATTTAGATAACGATGCGAAAAGTATTGCTCATAGAGCCAAACTACAAAAACAAATATCCACCTATGGGACTTATGAAGCTTGCTACTTACTATCGAATCAAAGGTGACGAGGTAAGGTTCTATAAAGGTGATATGAAAAGTCTTGCAGTGGATTTAATCTGTGAAGACTTATTGACTTGTTTACAAACACTAAATTCAGATGTGTTTTGGAATAAATATTATCCGATATTGTTTGAGTTTATAAAAATAGGCAGATATGCAATTATAGAAGATGAAGCAGTGTTAAATGATGAAGCGGTGCTAAACATTATCAAAGAATATCGACAGAAATATAAAAATAAAGAGTATTTTACAAACCCCAAATTTGATAAAGTTTGCGTTACTACATTATTCACATTTCATTGGAAAATCACTATTGATGCCATTAATTTTGCAAAGCAACTTTGTAAAGATAAAAATGATGTTATGGTTGGTGGAATTATGTCTACACTACTCCCTGACGAAGTTTATGAAGCAACTGGCATCTATCCTTTTGTTGGGTTATTAGACCAGCCCGGAATAATAGACAAAGATGACACGCAAATAATTGACAGGTTACCGCTTGACTATTCTATACTTGATGAGATAGACCATGTCTATCCAGCAAACAATGCTTATTTCGCCTATATGACAAGAGGCTGTATTAATAAGTGTTCTTTTTGTGCTGTACCAACATTAGAACCTACTTATTGCAATTATATAAGCCTTAAAGAGCAAATTGCATATACTCGTGAACATTTTGGCGAGCAACGAGATTTACTGTTATTGGATAACAATGTCCTTGCCTCAGAGGTTTATGATAAAATTATTGATGAAATAATAGAGTGTGGGTTTGAAAAATGCTCTACCTATGTTCCGCCAAATGAATATCAGATTTCTATTCGCAACTTGGAGCGTGGCTATAATGACCGTGCATATATCCGCAAAACAATTAAGTTATACAAAAAATTAGTAGAAAAGCTAAACGATACCGAAAAAAAAGAACTATATATCAAGTTAGAAGAAAATAATTGTCTGCACTATTATACTGCATCTAAAGAAGCTATTTTGTCTTTGGACGAATATGTGCGCCCTTTGTATGAGAAATCTTTTAAGTTTGGAAAAAGAAAAAGAATTATTGACTTCAACCAAGGTATAGAGGGAAAGCTTGTTACGGACGAGAAAATGAAAAAATTGTCCGAAGTCAATATCTTTCCTTTAAGAATTGCATTTGATCACTGGGGTCTGAAAGATGTCTATACAAAAGCCATCAGAGCGGCCGCAACTAATGGTATTAAAAACTTGTCAAACTATATGCTTTATAATTATGAAGATAAGCCCGAAGAACTGTATTTTCGTATGCGACTGACAGTGGATTTGTGTGAAGAGCTTGATGCAAGCATTTACTCATTCCCGATGAAATATCATCCGATTAAAGATCCGAACTACTTTATGAATAGAGACTATATCGGAACGCATTGGAACAGAAAGTTTATAAGGGCTATCCAAGCAGTGTTGAACTCGACAAAGGGCAAAATCGGTAAAGGTTTATCTTTTTTTGAAGAAGCATTTGGGGGCAATATAGATGAATATATGAAAATACTTTGGATGCCCGAAACTTTTATTATTTATCGTAGACAGTATGATGAGAACTTAAGAAATAGAATGGCTGATAGATATAATAAAAAATATGGTGAAGATAATAACTTAGCAAATGAGTGGTGGGAAGCGTTTAACGCCTTATCACCGGAACAATTAAAAAAAGCAAAAGAAATTATCTCACGCAATAGATTTAAAGATGGAGATTATGAATGTGATGACCCACAAATTGAATCGGTATTAGAGTATTATAAAATCACGAGGAATGATGCGGAAGAAAGTAATTCGGTGGATGGCGGTATAAGATTATGAAAAAATCAAGAGAAGACGCTCTGAAATTTTTAGAAGGTGGTTTTAGTAAAAAATCACAGGATACAATTGAGCCTGAACGAAAAAGTTATGAAAAGAAGATTGTAGCATGGATTGATATTTTAGGCATTAGAGAAAAAATTAGAGATGATAAAAAATATGATGCTGAGGCAATTTTCAATATTATGAATACGCTGCATTCTTTCGTTGAGCATTCTTGTGATGAGCTGATAAAGACGGATCTTCTTTGGTATGTACAGATAGCAGATGGCTTTATGATTGTGTCATCGTTAGATTGCTATATAGATGTTTGTGAAATTCTTTGCGAAATACAATGGAAAATACTTGTTCAACTCAAAATGTTAGCAAGGGGTTCAATAACGGTAGGGAATGTTGGAGTTTGGGAAAATGAGAACTTAATTATAGGCCCAGCATATGTAGATGCATATATGTTGGAAAGTGAAAATGCTTTGTTTTCAAGAATAATATTAGATAACGCTTTTATAAATGAATTTGAAGATGTAAAAGAAAAATCTTGGGTTAAAGAGGATATGGATAAATTTTACTATTTAGATTTTTTACAATACATAATGATTACAGAAAAGAAAAAGCCCGTAAATATGGAGGAGCTATTTAGCAGACAAGGTATTGAAGAGTTTATAAAAGATGGCTATAGGCACAAAAAATATTCAGTTTCTCAAAAATATGGTTGGTTTATTTCTCTAATGAAAATGAATAAAATATCTACTTCGAAATATACTGAAAGGGAGGCTTAAAATATGAATGGAACAAAGGTTGGAATTAGTTTGGGTTTAAATTTGTTAGAAACTTTAACATCTGCACTTTATGAAGATCCTATAATACTCTTTAGAGAATATGTTCAAAATTCAGCAGATTCATTTACATCGCATCCTGTTGAAAACTTTAAAGTTGATATAAACATCAATAAAGAAAAGAGAACTATTACTGTTTTGGATAATGGCGCAGGAATTGATTCTACGAGATTTGAGTCTACTATGCTCAGTATTGCAGATTCTACAAAAAACGATAAAAATAATCAAATCGGTTTCAGAGGCATTGGGCGATTGTCTGCCCTACCTTTCTGTGGCGAATTGCGATTTACAAATAAAAATGTTGAAAGTGATATTATACAGACCTTTTCATGGGACGGTAAAGATTATTTGAATATGCTATCAATCGAAAATAAACCTGATTTGGAAGCAGCGATTAAAAAACTTTCGGAGTATAGCTACGAAAAATATAATGGTGATAAAGCTGAACATTTTTTTAAAGTAGAACTTATAAGCTACACAGACGAAGTGGCGGAATTATTAGACGAAAGTGACTTTAAGTATAGATTATCCCTATTGCTTCCATTAAATTATTCAGATGACTTCGCTGCATATTCCGAGCAAATTTATAGAGAGTATAAAAAAGTAATGCACCAGGAGTTTAATAAGTATGAATTTAATGTCTTTTTTAACGACGAGAATTTGAGAAAACCATTTGATGAAAGTCATATTTTGGAGTCTGGTATTATTTTTTGGACTATATTATTAAAGTCCACGAGTCCTAACTTGCCCGACGATATTATTGGGTTGTTATGGTTTTCTTTTAACAGAAAAATCACATCACTCAATAAATCTGAACCTCGTGGAATTTGGGTTAGATCTAAGAATATGCTGGTTGGTAACGAGTATACTTTAGCCGACGCCGTTTCTAAAAACAACAATCAGTATATAACAACATTTCGTGAGTTAACACAGACGTTGAATGGCGTACATGGTGAAATGCTGATTGATACAAAATTGTTATCTGATAATGCAAGAAGAGATTGGTTTAAAATTGATAAAGAATTAATTCGATTTAGGGCAGTAATTGCAGATTTTTTATCAAAGCTTTATAATTATCGCAGAAAAGCTTCTGCTGTTTTTAATGACGTGGAAAATATTAATAAAAAGGACGAACTCATTGATGCATATATTAACTTAACAAGTGGAGTCGACTTAAGTTTTTTTAAAGAAGATATTGAAGCAACTTTAAATGATGAAACAAAAAAAGAAAAATTAAAATTTGAGTATGCGGATGAAGATATTCCAAACGAATCAATTGCTATCAGGAAGTTTTATGATAAAATATTAAAAGAGCTAAGAGTATATTGTATTAACAACGATCCTGAGGAATTAAAAGCGTTTTTTAAAATGCGTGTACATCTTAAAAAATCTTTTGATAGGCAATAATCCTTGCTTTAACCACTGCACAATAGCCTAAAACGAGAGGATGCCATCGTAGTAGTCTTCTCGTTTTTTTGTTGCTGTTTTGACAATTCAAAAGAGTCAGATGAGATGATTTTTATCCCTTGGCATGAGTGCTTGCAGTGATAAATATTATTATAAGCAATAACCTGGCATAATCGGAATTTAACCCACACACCCCATGTAAATATATAACCGTAATCCTCCATATATTTCGTTAGTATTTGCATATAGCTTTAACCGAATTAGTGTGGTATTGTTGTGCTTACGATAAACATGAAAGGAAAAAATAAGCAATGGAGCGAAAAAATTTATGTGCAATGATACCCGCGGATCTCCACGCAAAGGTGCGTGAAAAGCAAGAACTAAGTGGCGAAACTTTAAGTAATTATATTGAAAAAGTTTTAACGAAATATTATGAAATGGAGGGCAAGACAATGAGTACACAGGCAACACGAACACTGGCAATTCAAATTTCATCGGAGCTGATGGACAGGGTGAAAATTCACCTCACAAAAAACAAGATAAGCCAAAAAGATTTTTTAATAGGGCTAATCGAGAAAGCACTTGATGAGGCCACGACAACTACAACAGAAGAAAACGACAGCGAGCAAGGATGATGTCCTTGCTCATTTTTTATGGGAGGTAAAACAATGTCAAAATCAATAATTCATAAAATATATAACGGGGAGCTAATCCCCGAGGAAGAAAACATAGTGGATAGCGCAGAATACGATAAGTGTGTTAAGCTGATGAGCGAGCATGAAGATGTGCTTGAAAAAACATTAAGCGGCGATAACCTTGAA
>CAYIZZ010000072.1:0-11771 GCA_964367945.1 uncultured Oscillospiraceae bacterium
TCCCTGCTTACTTACCAAATCGGGTTCAGCGGGCTGCTCCAAGGGGATGCGCCAAGGCGGTTTTTACTGTCTTGCACCCACCGACAGCTCTCTTTAAAAAACACTCTGCTTTGGCAAACCTTTTCTTCGCATTATCAGCTACTATACACAAACTACCACATGAAAATCTACTTGTCAAGCAAATTCACACACTTTATCGTCACGGTGTAGACGGTGTAGAGGACACCGGCGGTGCCACTGCATCACCATACACATTTATTGACACAGGTGTTGACGCGCTCACTTCCACACCCACAGTATATCCAAGACTTGCCACGTTGCCTTTGGGCTGGCCCGTAGTATTTTGCACTTCTGTCACGGTATACGGTATATTTTTCGATGCTAAAAACGCCGTCAAGTTTGCCGAAGATCCATTCACATATGAAGACAAGTCAGGCATCAAATATTTTTTATACACACGCAGTGTGACCACTGTTGTTCCGGGAGGCACTGCGCTTCCTGCGGCGGGGTCTGTGCCCTCAACAATACCGTTATACTGTGCGCCCAGGCTGTTGTCCACTTCCATCACTTGATACTGTAGGCCCAGCCTTACCAGCTCTGCCTCAGAGTTTGCCTGAGTTTGGCCCACTAGGTTTGTGATGTTTACCATAGACACATCCCCTGCAACATATATAGTCACAGTATCTACACCGGGTGTCACCAGCTCGCCGCTTGCAGGCTCGGTTCTCACCACTTGGCCTTTTTCATATGTTCCGCTGTTCACTTCGGCCTTCACAATAGGATTATCAATACCCAGCTCGGCCAGTTGCGCTCTTGCCTCTGTCTCGGTTATGCCGGCCTCTGTCAAGTTCGGCATAGGCACAGGCTCCGCACCTTTGCTCACCAACAGTTCTATCTCCGACACACCATCCCACACACTGCCGCCTGGCGGTGTTTGCGATATAATAATGCCTTCTTTCACGTCGCTGTTATACTCTTCTGTCGGTATCGCAAACGTAAACTCGCCGTATGCAGCGTTGCCTATGATGTCGTCTACGTCCAAGTTTACAAGATCCGGCACCAATATCTCTTCCACTTCAGATACCACCGACGAGGAAAGCGACGAGCTTTGCAAAGAACTATCACCGTTATCATTCCGTGTAAATGCCGATATCATCAGCACTATCAATAATAGCACCACAATAGCACTTACTGCGGCAATGCCTATAATCATCTGCTGACGTGAAAGGCCAAACGGGCCTTCTTTTGCGTTGCGTGGGCCTTCACCTGTAAGTGAAAGACGCAGCTCAGGCACAGTTTGCAGACGTTCTGCCGGCAAAATACGCATAGCGCGTGCAATACCTGTCGACAAAAATGTCGGCACATCTTTATACACAGCCCTTGCAGGCTTTAGGTTGTCTTTCATTCTGCGCTCGTTTGCCGAGGCAGGCGCTGTGCCTGTACATAAATGATACAACACCGCACCCAGCGCATATGTATCGGTGTATCTGCCCTCAAACTCCGAGGCGGCATACTGCTCAGGCGCAGAATATCCGGCATACAATTTCGACTTCAGCTCGCTACCCTGCTGGCGCAACGCCAGTGTTCCGTATCCGCCCAGATACACAGTGCCGCCGCTACCCAAAATGATATTTTCAGGGCTGATACCACGATGGATCAGGTTTGCCGAATGCAGCATATCCACAGCACCCATCACCGGCCGCATCAAAGTCAGGGCTCTTGCGGCTTCCACCGGCCCACTTTTTTTGGTCAAATATTCCGCCAAGGTGGTGCCTTCCACCTTTTCTGTTATAGCGTATGCTGTGTTGTTTTCTTCAAACGCATCCAATACCTGAACAAGGCCGTCCACCCTACCCATGGCCAATAGATTTTCATACAAGTCAAGAAAATCCACCCTGGTGGTTTTAAACAGCACTTCACAGCCGGGTTTAGAGCGAATCATGCCTTTCACATCACGTGAAGAACACAGTGTCACCGGCATGAACTCTTTGATATTCACCCGTTGCATCGTCACCGAGTCTATGCCCGAGTAAAAGACACCCTCGCCATCAATGTCCATATACCTGTTCACGGTATATCGCTCGTTTAGCACCCAGCCCACCGGCAGCGCACCGCCGGGGTTAGTGTTATTAAAATGAATACCACATTTAGGACAATCCTCAGCGTTTTGTGGGATTCTATTCATGCAATTATCGCAAATCCTGTTTTCCACAGGCAAGCCACCTTTCATACATCCTCAGACGTTTTAAGGAAACAAAAATTTATCTATCTAAATCTTCTTCATTCAAAAGATTATGCCACACATTTTGTACATCGTCATCCTCTTCAAGCAAATCAAGAAGACGAGCCATACGTTTTAGGTCTTCTTCCTCTTTTAATGTCACGTAATTCGAGGCAATAAACTCCACCTCGGCACCTGAAATCTCGTATCCTTTTTCTCGCAAGTTCTCTGCCACATCGCTCAGCTTTGACGGCTCACACTGTATTTCACATCCGCCTTCACTCATCTCAAAGTCATCCGCGCCGGCCTCAAACACGTCTTCCATCACTTGTTCTTCGTTCAGCTCGTCGCCCTCAATCAAGATAATTCCCTTTTGGCTGAACTGAAACATCACCGAGCCCGACTGACCCATGGAAGCACCATATTTACTAAACGCATGACGCACATTTGCGGCAGTACGGTTCAAGTTGTCTGTCAACGTCTCCACTATCACGGCGGTTCCACCCGGGCCGTAGCCTTCATATGTGATAGCTTCGTAGTCGTCTTTATCTGCGCCTTCCGCCCTTTTAATGATACGGTTGATGTTATCATTTGGCACGTTCAAGCTTTTTGCTTTAGCTATAAGGTCACGCAGTTTACCGTTTGTTGTGGGATCCGCCCCACTTTGGCGCACCACCACGGAAATCTCTCTTGCCATTTTTGTAAATAGCTTTGCTTTTTGCGCGTCGGTTTTTTCCTTTTTGCGCTTAATGTTGCTCCACTTACTGTGTCCGGACATTCCTTGCCTCCCAAATATAAAAACCCATATTTTATCAGGTAAAAGTCAATCTATAAAAATAAACACACGCCAAAATAGCCGACTGACGTCTGGCTTATCTAAAGCATTATATCACGAATCTTTGAGCTTTTCAATCCTAATATGGTTACAAAATATAGTCGTAAACTTACAATAAAAACGACACCTCAACAAGCCCACTGGGCAAAATAAACTTAGCCCACTTCATAAATCAGTACAGTGTCACTTTCAAACACCGGCTGTGCTCCCTCGTACGGCTGTGCGCCTTTGGGCAGGTACATCAGCAGGTAGTCTATGCCGTTTTCCTGTGCTGTTTTTTGTGCCGTTTGCCAGTCGCTATACCCAAAAATGCCATCGCTCACCACTTCTAGGTTATGCCTGAGCTGATGATAATCCATGCTATAGTCCATGGCGCATCTCCAGCCCTCCACATACGCTTTTCGGTCAGAGGCCGCAGTGTAATAATGAAACAATCCACCCGGTGCATCGGGATTTCTATCGTTTCGATTTGTGGCAAACACTTCATTCACATCCATGTTTTCTTTCAGGTAGGCTGCCGCCGCCGCGTCATCTTGCGTTATGGTCTCCACGTTCCACTCATACTGCGGGCGCAAATCTGCACATCTTAAAAGAATCTGCACCCCTTTACGGTATGTGGGCATCTCGTATATCACGCTAAACACACACCCCACAGCGCACACTGTCACCGCCAAAATCCCCCACAGCTTTTTGGCAAATATCTTTGCCGCCACACGCCCGATGCACAGCCACATAAAAAACACCGCCGCCAGCATGAAATAGCTTTGAGAAAACGCATAGTGATCATAAATCACAAACGCCAACACACCGCCCGGCACCACTGCGTTCACCATCAGCGCGGTATACGACAGGCTCTTAAACTCACGCAAAGTAAAGAAAAGCGACACCACATAAAGTAGCGTGCCCGGCCAATATCTGCTAAACAAAATGCTCGCAGCATCCTGCAGCTTATGAACACTTGGGGCTAATATCATGTTGTTTATTGCATTTTGATATATCAGCACATACAACACCAAAAAAGACAAAGCTCCCAGCACAGCCGCTAAAATCAGCCATTTGTTGATTTGCTTTTTCAAAATGCCACCCACTACCACTGCAGCAAACGACGCACAAACAAACAACAAGCCCATCATGCTTTTACTAAAGCACAGCGCAAAAATCACCGCCGATATTACAACGAGGGAGCGTTTATTTTTAAATCCTTCTTTTTCGACTATCTGCACTACCAGCAAGGCCGCTGCCATCATACCATAGTTTTGCAACACGCCGTTAACATTGGTAAAGATATGATTTTCGCTTATATACCACGCAAAATGGCAAAACGCCGCACCCGCCGGTGCAATTAAAGACGCATACACTCCGGCGCCAAACCTGCGCACGACTAAGTACACGCTTAAAAGCATCAGTGCCGCCCATATAGGCCACCCAAAGTAAGCCAGTGCATCCCATGCCGTTTGCTGTGATAATACTGCCACCATGCCCGACACCACGTCTGTTAGGTAGTGATAATGTAAAACACCACCGTCGGCATGAAGGTCTATCAGCGGTGCACCGTACCTCACAGCCGATGTGTTGCCTATGCTCCACAGCATGTCTTGATCATACACCATGTTACCGGCGGCTTCCGCCTTTGCCATGGGCAGCATTCCTGCAAAAAAATGCAAAAATAGCGCCGCCGAAAAAAGTATCAAAAGCCACCACACACCGTGTGATATCTCTGATATTTTCGGCAAGCGCATTAACTTACGGTTTTTCACCAGCCACCATAGGCCGATGCCGACGCAAGGTATCATGGCAAAATACACCGGCAGAAACCTTGCGATGCTGACAAAAGAAAGGCACAACATTATAGAGCCTGTCGGCACTGCTATCACGGCTTTTTCCGCCATGGACGCACTTTTCAGGCACAAGTCCGCCAGCCACATTCCCGGGAGCACTACCAAAAGCACAAACGCCAACGGATACAGCACTGCGCCAAAAACATTGCCACCACAAAGATATACCAGCACCACATAAACTGCACAAACACCTAAAAGCGACGCCATAGAGAAATAAGGCACCAATCTATGCAACTTTGTCATACATAAAGCTTCCTTTTGATTTCTATTTCAGTTTTTCATCTACTTCGGCTAGCCGTTAGGGAATAATCCGAACCCGCCTATTTTTGGTAAATAGGTTCTGTAAATTTTTTATACCGCCAAAAGTTCTAATAACAAGGAAGTGTGGTGCCGTAAGGCTGTCGCCTTACAAAACGCACTGACGAAGTTTTAGGGCTTTTGGCTAAATAAAAAACGAGTTCGTATTACTCCATGACGGCCAAATAATGTTCCCAAATAACAGAAAACAGCTCTTGCAATCGCTGTGTTTCATCTTGCAAGTACAGCCATCCGAACAACGCTTCCAGGCCGGTAGACGCCCTGTATTCTTCGGCGCTTGCGTTCTTTGACACCGATGCTTTTGTGGCGTTTCTACCACGTTTCACCACCGCCAGCTCGTCTTCATGCAAAATCGGCATCAGCTCTTTCAGCGCAGCAAACTGCGCCTTGGCCGACACTATCTGCACCGCCTTGCGATGAAGAACACCTGCCGGTGCACGGCTGTTTGCCACAATGTGCGAGCGGGCAAGCAGCTCCAGCACCCCATCCCCCACAAACGCAAGGGCCAAGGGCGAGCGTTCTTTTATGTCTATATCACCTTTTGGCATGTGAAGCATAGCCACCTCTGTTGTCAACATTTCAGCTGTATTTATCAGCATCTATACATGTTTAGAAAATATAATCAAACTCATAATCGCCTATTTTTATGGTGTCTTCTTCCTCAACACCCATTTCACGAAGCTTGTCTAGCACGCCGCCGGACTCCAGCTGGCGCTGGAAATATTGCAAGCTTTCCCAGTCGTCCATGTCGCTGCCCACCAAAATCCCCTCAAGCCACGTAGACTCGATGTAAAAAACACCGGTATCCACTTTTTCCACCGTGAAAGTCCTGGTATCTTCGCTTTTTTCCGGCGCTATATACTCAGGCTCATACCTTTCAGGTTGCGGTGTTTTTTGCAGCTCGGTATACATAATACGAGGCAGTTCCTTTACTCCTGTGTGCGCCGCCGCAGACACTGCACGGAAAATAAGACCTTTTTCTTCTATATACGCTTTAAAGTCTTCTATCTGCTCTTCGGTTGCCACGTCGCTTTTGTTGCCCAGCACTATCTGCGGACGCTGTGAAAGCTCGCTTGAAAAAGTGGCAAGCTCTTTGTTTATTATCTCAAAGTCTTCTTTGGGATCACGTCCTTCGGTACCTGCCACGTCCACCATGTGGACCAAAAGACGGCACCGCTCTACATGCCGTAAAAAGTCATGCCCAAGCCCTGCGCCATCAGCCGCACCTTCAATAAGCCCCGGAATGTCCGCGGCCACAAAGCTTTCTTCTTCCGCCACACGCACAAGACCTAAAACAGGCGTCAGCGTGGTGAAATGATATCCTGCTATCTTGGGTTTCGCCGCACTAATAACACTTATCAGCGTCGATTTTCCAACATTCGGAAAACCTATAAGCCCCACATCGGCAATCAGCTTCAGCTCTAGTTTAATATCAAACGCTTGTCCGAGCTTTCCGGGTTTTGCAAACCTTGGCGCCTGACGTGTAGGTGTGGCGAAATGCTGGTTACCCCAGCCGCCACGTCCACCTTTTGCAAGGCGCACAGGCTCGTTGCCTGAGATATCCGCCATCACAAGGCCGCTTTCAGCTTCCAGTATCAGCGTACCTCTGGGCACTTTTATCACAAGGTCAGGCGCGTTTTTTCCGCTTTGTTTTTTCGCACGACCGTCTTCTCCGCTTTGGGCCAAATATTTACGCTTGTAGCGAAAATCCATCAAGGTAGACAGGTTATCGTCTGCCACAAACAAAACATCGCCGCCGTTGCCGCCGTCACCGCCGGAAGGCCCGCCGTTGGCCACATATTTTTCTCTATGAAACGCCACACATCCATTACCACCGTTTCCGGCCGCAATACGTATTCTGGCTACATCAATGAACATTAAGCACTCTCTTTCTTTATAGAAAAAAGCCGGGCACAAGGCCCGGCGCATCTTTTCTGCATTATTGCTCGATAGACACTTTTTTGCGGTCACGGCCCCAGCGCTCGAAACGCACTTTGCCGTCTACCAGTGCAAACAAGGTATCGTCTTTGCCTTTGCCCACATTCACACCGGGATGGATATGGGTTCCACGTTGGCGAACAAGGATGTTGCCTGCCAATACGAACTGACCGTCGGCGCGTTTTGCACCCAAGCGTTTACTCTCGGAATCGCGACCGTTTTTAGTACTACCTACGCCCTTCTTATGTGCCATTTGTAATATCCTCCCTTATGCTTTAATTTCGGTGATTTCCACCTTGGTATAGGGTTGACGATGGCCCAAACGGCGCACACTACCCTTTTTCGGTTTATAAGTAATGATGTTAAGTTTTTTGCCTTTGCCGTTTTTCACAACGCTGGCTGTAACGCTGGCGCCCTCTACAAACGGGGTGCCCACCTTCACTTTGCCGTCGTCGCCCACAGCCAACACATCTTCAAACACAAGTGTATCGCCTGCTTCAACGTCCAAAAGCTCTACGAACAATTCGTCGCCTTTTTCCACGCGGTATTGTTTTCCGCCGGTTTTAATTACTGCGTACATAAATACTACCTTCATCTTTCAAAAAGTCTCGCCGGAATGCTCTACCAAACAAAAGCGGCAGCAGGTGTGTGCTGTGCACATCTTTATGTACCTGTTCCATGCGGCTATAACACTATATCACAATTGCCCGCTTATGTCAAATCAATATTTCATCTTGCTAAACAAAACTTCACGAATATCTGCCCGGCAAAGAAAACCTTTACCACTACACAATAATAAAAGCATAATTCCGACCTATTCATTATAATATACTGCGCAAAATTGTCAATACAAATACATAGCTGTTATGCGCCATACAGCTATCATCTTTGTTAAAAAAATATTTTTCGTTATCGGCTTTTAGACTTATTGCTTTTCCACTTTATTTGGGATATAATAACGTGAGAAAATGGAAATGTGAACAAATAGTGTTCGTTTGCTTAAAATTTATTTAAGAAAGGTTCGTTTTTTAATGGGAGAACGTGTTCTTTTGATGTACCCTCCGGGCAAGATGTTTATGCGTGGAGAAGACCGGTGCCAGTTTGACGTCAGTGCTACCACTGCCGCTTCAATGCGTGCTTGCAATGATTTAGGCTATTGTGCCGCGGTGTTGCGTGAAAAAGGCTATGTGCCACTTGTGCGTGACTATCAAACACAGCTACAATGTTTTGATGATATTTTAGACGATTTGAAAAACCACACACCGTCTGTCATCATGCTCAGCATCACAAACGGCACTATTTTTACAGACATTGACTTTATAAACGAAATCAAAAAACACACAGACGCTATCATCGTATTAAAAGGTGCTTTATTTTATGATATAGACGAAAGCGTTCTTGCCAGCTTAGACCTTAAAAATGTAGATTACCTGCTAGGTGGCGAGGCCGAAACATGCATTGGCGGCATTGTAGATTATGCCTTGCATAAAAAAGGTGATATTGCGGCTGTCAACAATATTTTATATCGTAATGATGCCGGAAACTTTGTCAAAACCCGCTTTCATGTGTGGTATGAAGACTTAGACAGCATTCCATTCCCTGCGCGCGATCTTATGAAAAACGAGCTATATATACGCCCTGACACCGAAAAGCCGATGGCCACCATCCAGACATCTCGCGGATGCAGTGCTTCGTGCATTTTCTGCCTATCTCCGTGTATTTCCGGCAAGAAAATTCGCCACCGCAGCGCTGAAAACATCATGGCCGAGCTTTCCGAATGTTATTATGAGCATAACATCACCGACTTCTTTTTCAAGGCCGACACTTTCACCATGGACCAAAACCGTGTAAAAGAGTTGTGCGAGCTTATCATTGCATCCCCCTTGCACGGCAAAATTCACTTCACTGCAAACTCACGCGTGAAGCCACTCACCAAAGAAACACTGGTGCTGATGAAAAAAGCAGGCTGTTTTGCCATTGCGTTTGGTTTTGAAAGCGGCAGTGAAAAAATCCTTAAAAAGATGAAAAAAGGCACCACGCCACAGGACAACCGCAACGCTTGCCGCTGGGCAAAAGAGGCCGGCCTTTTGGTGTATGGGTATTACATCATCGGTGTGCCGTGGGAAACGTGGGAAGATATAGAACAAACCAAACAGCTAATTTTCGACAGCAAACCGGACTTTTTGGAAGTATACATCGCCCAGCCTCAGTACGGCACGGCTTTTTACGATGCTTGCCTTGAGGAAGGCACCCTTGCCTCCACCACCGATGTTGTGGGCACAGACCTTTACAACGCCGCCATCACCGGCACCCACACCATCCCGGTAAAAGATCTTTTAGCATATCGTGACAAGATAATTTTAAAATATTATTTGCGTCCACGTTATATCATACGCCGCCTTGGCGACTGTGTGAAAGATCCACACATCTTCATAAATTATGCACACTATGGGTTTAATATAATTTCAAATACCATGTTTAAAAAACGTACCACCACTACCAAAAAGAAAGGTTCATTTTTGAAACATTGCTTTAGCATATTTTATACATCTTGATTTTGTGTTTTGCCATTCATCTTGCTTTATATATTTGTGAAAACAGGAGGCTTTTATGGCTAGTATCAGTGTCTGCATGATTGTCAAAAACGAGGAAGCTATTTTAAGGCGATGTCTTGACTGTCTTGTGCCTATTGCCGATGAAATAGTGGTGGTAGACACCGGCAGCACCGACTCCACAAAAGTAATTGCAAAAGAATACACACCATTTGTTTTCGATTACGAGTGGGACGATGATTTTGCGGCAGCACGCAACTTTTCCTTATCAAAAGCCGGATGCGACTTTATTTATGTTGCCGATGCAGACGAAGTTATAGACAAAGAAAACCTAAAGCGTTTCGCCCAGCTGAAAGAGGCTCTTTTAGGCGAGGTGGAAGTGGTGGAAATGGCTTATGTTGAAAAACATAACTATTCCTCCACCGAAAACTTCACTGTGGACTATAGGCCAAAGCTGTTCCGTCGCCTGCGTGCCTCGCAGTTTGCAGACCCCTTGCATGAAGCCTTGCGTATAGACCCTATTGTATACCGTAGCAACGTTGAAATTTACCATATGCCCACCGCCACACACACCGCGCGAAACCTTGCCCATTTTGGACGGCTGGTAAAGAACAATCGCCCGTTTTCCTCTCGTGTGGAGATGATGTATGCACGCGAGCTGATGCTGTCCGGCACAAAAGACGACTTTTTGGCGGCGTGTCCTTATTTTGAAGAGGTGCAACGTGATGTTTCACGTGCACCCGACGCATTAAAACGTGCGGCGTGCATTTTGGCAAAAGCCGCTTCCATGCAAAAAGATGCAGAAATGCTATTGCGTGTGGCGGCGCCCGAGCTGGTGGGTACACCATCGTGCGAAATCTGCTGTGCTTTGGGTGATTATTTCCTTTTAGTAGGCAAAGAGCAACAAGCGGCCGACTGGTTTGGCGCGGCGCTTTCCGGCGCTACACCCGAGCTGGTGGCATCTTCTGCCGGAAGCCAACCCCTACGTGGCCTTGCCGACTGTATGGAGATACACGGCAACTACCAAAAAGCCACCGAATACCGTGCTCAGGCCGACGCCTGGGAACAAGAAAATTTAACTCACAACACATAACATTTATTTTAAATTTGGACAATACTGCACCTATTGGCAACTTCACATTACTTGCCTTTGTGTGGTTTTGTCCTTGCATTTTTTCTTTGAGGAGTTTTTATGGACACACAAGCACTGGCCAACCTATTATTTCCAAACGTAACCCAAACACCCACCGATTTAGAGGCGAAATACCCGCCCAGAACCCTTGCCGAAGGCGCAAAAGTCACACGTATCGCGCCCTCACCCACCGGTTTCATGCATCTTGGTAACTTGTTTGGCGCCATCACCGATGAGCGTCTTGCTCACCAAAGCGGTGGTGTATTTTTCCTCCGCATTGAAGACACCGACCAAAAACGCGAAGTGGAAGGCGGCGTGGAAACCATTCTGCGTGTTTTCGAAAAATACGAGCTTCCATTTGATGAGGGTGTCACCTCAAGCGGCGAGCTTGGCGACTACGGCCCATATCGTCAGCGCCAACGTGCCGATATTTATCATGTGTGTGCAAAATATCTGGTGGAAAAAGGCGAGGCATATCCTTGCTTTTTGACCGAGGAAGAACTGCTCTCCATGCGTGAAAAGCAAGCCGCAAACAAAGAAAACTTCGGTTGCTATGGCGATTATGCCATTTACCGTGACATCGACATAAACGAGATTAAAGCCCTTATGGACAGCGGCCGTCCCTATACTTTACGCTATCGCAGCAGCGGAAGTATTGAAAACCGCATAAAAGTCACCGACGTTGTCCGTGGCACGCTAGACATTCCGGAAAACGACCAAGACGCCGTTATTTTGAAGGCCGACGGTATTCCCACATACCATTTTGCCCATGTGGTGGACGACCACTTCATGCGCACAAACATCGTGGTACGTGGCGAAGAGTGGCTGGCCACTTTGCCTATCCATGTACAGCTGTTTTCTGCCATGGGCTGGCGTGTACCGAAATACCTGCACACCGCCCAGCTGATGAAGATGGACGGCGGCTCAAAACGCAAGC
>CAYIZZ010000073.1:0-11623 GCA_964367945.1 uncultured Oscillospiraceae bacterium
CGTTGAAGTTAAGCAAGCTCCAAATAAGCAGTCTGCGGTTTTGGCTGCCGTCCATATGCTCTGCCACAAGGCCTTGCACTGTTTTGGGGTCTAAAATCTCCCAGATACGTGCGTTTTTATTTTGTATCACGCTGTCCACCATTTCTCTGCACTCGTTTCTGAACCACGATGCATCCGGCGCCGAAAACCCTTGCTTGTCAGCTCTGTCGATATCTTTCGGAATATATTTTTCCATAGCTTTGCGCAAAAGATATTTGCCGTGGTTTGTGCGCAGGTAGTAATTCTCACGTTTGATGTTTGGATCATTCTGCACACGTTTTAGGTTTTCTTCAAGGTCTGTCAGCTTGTACTTCACAGGCAGTCTTTGCCCAAACGCCACAAGATCGTTGTCCAGCATCGGAACTCTGCCTTCCAAGCCGTGCGCCATGGTAAGCTTATCTTCTATCATCAGCATTCCCGGTAAGAATGTTTTCGCCTCGAAATACAGACTATGGTTTATATAGTCTTCGGGACGTTTAAGCGGGTTTTGATGTGGAGCAAACACGTTTTTGAATATTTCTTTGGGGTCTGCCGATGTTTTCCCACTGATGGGCGCAAACGCCGCTGCCAAATGACGAGTAGGGATAAGCCTTTGCCAGAAAAGATAATACCCATCGGCAAACTCGTCAAAGTTTTTGGCGTTCATGCCACGATAATATCGCCACGGATACCCACCAAACAGCTCGTCGCCACCGGTGCCGCTAAACGCAACCTTCACAAACCTTGATGCAAGACGTGAAATATAGTAGTTTGTGTATGTTTGGCCCACACGTGGCTCTTCGTTGTGGTAGCACACGTTTGGAATCACCCTGCCGATATCGCTGTACTGAAGCACCATCTCGTAGTGCTCTGTTTGGAAAGCACGCGCCATAACCTCGGTTTTGCGACGCTCATCAAAATGTGCTTCGGCGTCGTTGGCCGAGGCCATGTCGTAGCCGCAAGTAAATGTCTTTATGTGCGGATATGTGCGCGAGGCAATGCACGTGATGGAGCCGGAGTCCATGCCGCCGGACAAAAAGCATCCCACCTCGGCATCACTTACCAGCTGACGGTTCACCGCTTGCTCTAAGAGAAAATCAAGCTCTTCAGTATATACTTTTTCGCCCCTATCGGCCTCTTCTTCAAAATGAAAATCCCAATATTTACGCGGTGTAACGTCTGTACTTCCCATTTTCACGGTGAAGCAATGTCCCGGCATCAGGTTTTTCACAGACGACTCAAATGTTCTGTCTGTCAATATGTTTTGGAAAGTGAAATACTCCAGCACACCGTCATAATCAAGATTGTGACGAAACGCCGGATGCTCGAAAATCGCCTTTTGCTCAGAGCCAAAAAGAAAAGTTTCGCCTATTTGCGCATAGTAAAACGGCTTTATTCCATACCTATCACGGGCACAAAACAATGTATGATTTTGCGTGTCGTAAATAGCCAAAGCAAACATGCCGTTAAACTTATCAATGCATTTTTCGCCCCATTCCATGTACGCATGCAGCACCACCTCGGTGTCGCCGGTACTGCGGCTTCTGTATCCTTTTGCCGCAAGCTCACTGCGCAGCTCACGAAAGTTGTACATCTCACCGTTATACACTATCACATATCTTTCGTTTTCGCTCACCATCGGCTGGCGCGCATTGTTTGAAAGATCAATTATGGATAGCCTACGATGACCCAAAGCTGTGGCACCGTTTACATACACACCCTCGCCGTCTGGGCCACGATGACGAATTGCATCATTCATCTTCTCCATCACTGTCACATCGGCCGGTGTACCCTGTCTGTTCATGAACCCACAAATACCACACATAATCGTTGTTTCCTTTGCTCTGATATTTTAGTGCTGATACAAGCAAAAGCGCCCATAATAAAAAACGGCGCTTTTGCATACGTGCAATAGAATAGTGCTATATAGCCTATCTATCAAGTTTCAGTCGATTTTAAATTAGCCTTGTTGTTTAGCGAGATATTCTTTCAGCCAGCCAAGTGTGTCGGCAAGCCCATCTTCGAACGACCATTTAAACTCATGGCCAAGTTTTCTTATTTTTTCGTTGGATACATCAAACACTTTGATGTCGCCCACTGTCCAGTCGTCATGCTCTGTCACAAGGTCTTCACGTCCAAAGTATTTTTTTACTGCGTCGGCAAGCTCGCTGATGGTAACATTTACACCCGAAGCACAGTTATATGCCTCGCCCATGGTATCGTCACGAAGGGCTACCAGCTTGTTGATATTCACAAGGTCTTTCACGTGGGTGAAGCTGCGTTGCTGGGTGCCGTCACCGTGGATAATAGGCGCTAAACCGTTGAACACACGACGTCCGAAGATAGATACCACGCCGCCCACATCGCTGTTTTCTTGGCGTGTGCCATACACGTGGAAGTATCTTAAAATAGTAGTATTCACGTCATACAAGTCGCAAAATGCACGTGCATATTTTTCACCTGCCAGCTTAGATACACCGTAGTAGCTGGTGGGGTTCAAGGGATGCTCTTCATCTTGTGGGAAATATCTGGCCTCACCATACACGCTACCTGTGGATGCATGCACCACTTTTTTCACTTTGTAGTCACGTGCAAGCTCTAAAATATTGAACGCACCTGCACCGTTTATTTCAAGGTCCAAGCGAGGATCACGCATGCAAATAGTCTTTTTGCTGGCAGCTTCATGATACACAATATCAATGCCCAGCTCGTATACTTTTTTCAAGGCGTCATAGTCGGTAACATCCACATTCAGCTCTGTCAGCTTGCCGGGATATTTCTCGTGAAACTCTGCCAAGTTTTCTTTCTTGCCGCCAAAATAGTTGTCAATCGACACTACATCAAGACCCTCTGCCAATAGTTCTTCCACCAAATGGCTACCGATAAATCCTGCGCCGCCTGTGACCAGTGCTTTTGTGTATTTGTCTTTCATTTGCATAATATTAAGCTCCTTCATTTTGCGTAAAATCGCATGGTTTTTTCTTAGGGGTTAAATAACGCTACTATATTTCACAATTAATATTAGTTACTGCTATATCCAAACAAAAAGTATATTACATTTTGTAAAATGCGTCAAGGCAGCAATCCTTCTTTAACTGCATTTGCAATAGCTTTTATTTCACTTTCTTCCAAATACGGGTGCATCGGTAAAGAAAGTACTGTGCGGCACAGTTTTTCGGCAACCGGCGAGCTTACCACTTGCATATCACGCACATTATCAAACGCCGCTTGCTCGCGCATGGTTTTCATGTAGTATACCATGGTGGGAATCCCTTTTTCCTTCAGATACTCTGAAAGTGAATCCCTTTGCTCTTCGCTGTCTAGACAAATGGTATATTGTGCCCAAGACGAGTAATATCCTGCCGGGATAATAGGTGTTTTCACCACATCTTTCAAAAGACGGGTATACTCGCTTGCCACGTTGTTCACAGCTTTCACCTCGGCGTCAAACACATCCATTTTCACATGCAATATCGCCGCTTGCAAGGTGTCCAGCCGAGAGTTGTAGCCTATTCGCACGTTGTCATATTTTCCGCCGGCACCTTTACCATGCACGCACAAAGAACGCAAAAGTGCCGCTTCATCATCACTGTCTGTAAAAATCGCACCACCGTCACCATAGCATCCCAGTGGTTTTGCCGGGAAAAAGCTGGTGGTGGCAGCATTGCCAAACCCACATGCTTTTTTATCGTTCATCATGCCGCCAAAGCCTTGCGCCGCATCTTCCAAAACACGCAGGCCGTGTTCTTTGGCGATTTCCATAATGCCGTCATAATCGGCAGGAAGGCCGAACAAATCCACCGGTATGACAGCTTTTGGTGAAAGCTTGCCTTGTTTTTTTACTGCTGTCACAGCTTCTTTCAGGCTATTCACATCAATATTGAATGTATCTTTGCACACGTCCACAAAAATAGGTGTTGCGCCCATCATCGACACGCACTCACCGGTGGCAAAAAATGTGAAATCCGGCACAAACACAGCGTCGCCCGACCCAATGCCCCATGCTTTCAGCATAATAACCAATGCGTCTGTTCCGTTTGCACAGCTGATACAATGTTTTCTACCGGTGTATTTTTCCATTCTTTCTTCTAGGCTGCGTACCTGTGGCCCGGAAATAAACCTTGCCTCGGTCACTGCGTTTGCAAGCGCGGCGTCCATTTGAGACTTAACTACACTGTATTGTTTTTTCAAGTCACGAAATTCCATATTATTCTCCCTGAGATTCTTCTATAAGTCCACTTTCTGTTTCTTTGTATTTACGCTCACATTGTGTGCAGCTCAAACTGCCTTTCAGCAAGGTTCCACATTCACACACCCAGCCAATCTGCTTTGCCGGAACACCCGCCATCACGGCGTAGTCTTTCACATTTTTTGTCACAACAGCGCCCGCTGCCACAAACGCCCATCTGCCCACCGTGTGTCCGCATACTATGGTAGCGTTTGCGCCAATAGATGCGCCCTCTTTCACCAGTGTTTCTAAATATGCGCCGTACTTTGGGTATTTCGAGCGTGGTGTGGCATCGTTTGTGAAAACCATGGACGGCCCACAAAACACATAATCTTCCAATATAACGCCACTGTAAATTGATACATTATTTTGGATTTTCACACCGTTTCCTACGATAGAGCCACCACTAACATTTACATTTTGGCCCAATGTGCAATTATCGCCAATCACCGCACCCGGCTGAATATGTGAAAAATGCCATATTTTAGTCCCGTTTCCGATTTTTGCACCATCATCTATGTAACAGCTCTCATGAGCAAAAAAATCCTTTTCCATAAAACGCTCCCAACTCCCAATAAAGCAAATATCACACTCACGCCGAAAGCGGTGTGAATGTGACACGCTGTTTTTCACTGCTATCCGCCTTCATTGTTTTACTAGCAATCAGTCAAACTCCCCCACCATGTCCATGGTAGAGAATGAATCCAGCGGTAAAGATACATTTTGGCCCAGTTTTTGGCTTTTGTACACTGCCAAAACCAGCTCCAGCGCACGCCTGCCTGCTTTCGCATCAACATATGGCGCTCTTTTTTGTTGCACTGCCTCTATCACATCAGCATACAGACTGTTGTGACCGTTTCCGTACACGTTTTGCACTTCTTCGGCAAGGCCTTGCTTTGCTTCGTCTTCGCTTTGCCCATCGGCAAACTCCCACACGTCAACTGTGTTACAGCTGCGACCACCCAGCTTCACTGTACCGTTTTCACCAAACACATACAGTGTTTCTTCTAAGTTTTGCGGATACACATTTGTGGTACCTTCAATGGTACCAAGCGCACCGTTTTTGAACTGCACCACAGCAAGTCCCACGTCTTCTGCTTCTAAATAGTCGTGAAAACGCTGACGAGTGGCGCCATACACCGAAACAATCTCGTCGCCCATCATCCAGCGAAGCAGGTCAATACCATGAATACACTGGTTCATCAACGCGCCACCGTCCTCAGCCCAAGTGCCGCGCCAAGGTGCCTGCTCGTAGTAATGAGTGCCACGGTTCCACCGCACATGAATAGAGCCATGAGACAGCTTTCCAAACCGGCCTTCTTCTATTGCGCCGCGCATCTCCTGCACAGCCACATTAAACCTGTTTTGATGGCATGCAGACACCACCACGCCTTTTTCTTCGCTACGACGAATGATTTCATCTGCATCTTCCAGGCTCATTGCCATTGGTTTTTCAATAATCACCGCTATGCCTGCATCGATACAAGCCAGCGCTATCTCAGCATGCGAGCCACTTTCGGTGGCTATAGCCACAAGCTCGGGTTTTTCGCTTTCTATCAGTTCTTTATAGCATGTATATCTCTTGATACTTGCGTCATTTTGCAAGTCATGCTTCGCCAGCACTTCTTCCATATGTGCGGCTACTATATCGCAAACAGCCACAATGTCTAAATTATTTTGCACAGCTGCTTTCACGTGGTTTGTGGAAATACGTCCACAGCCTATCAGCGCAAATTTCATTTTTACAATACCTCCACATTATCACCCATTGCGTCTTTTTGGCGCATTATATTTTTAGTATCGAAAACAGACTTTGCATTTTTTTGCACCATTTTATAATCCACACATGTGTGACCGGTGGTGACAATAACAATATCCGCTTCCTGCACACGTTTTTCAGTAAGCTCGCTAAGACCTTCATACCACTTTCCACGCACCACTTCAAACTTCGGAATAAACGGATCGTAAAACTCCACCTCGGCACCGTATTCTTTCAAGATTTCCATCACAGCAACGGCGGGGCTTTCCCTGTAGTCGTCAATATCCTGCTTATACGCAACGCCTAAAATCAAAACATTGGCACCGTTCAGTGCTTTCTTTTGTTTGTTTAAAAGTTTCAGGGCTCTATCCACGCAATATTCAGGCATACGGTCGTTTATCATCATGCTAGACTCAATCATGCTGGTGTGAAAGCCATATTCTCTTGCTTTCCACGAGAGATAATAAGGATCCAGCGGAATGCAGTGACCACCAAGGCCTGGGCCGGGATAAAACGCCTGAAAGCCATATGGCTTTGTCTTGGCGGCATCAATAACTTCCCAAATATCAATACCCATTTTGTGGCACAGCTGCGCCAGCTCGTTCACCAGGCCTATGTTTATGTTGCGGTATGTGTTTTCAAGGATTTTTTCCATCTCGGCAACGGCAGGGCACGACGCTTCAAACACATCACTTTCCAGCACAGAGCGATACATCGCCGATATAACCTCGGTGGCATCTTTACCGATGGCGCCCACCACTTTAGGTGTGTTTTTTGTTTTAAAGAAAGCATTGCCCGGATCCACACGCTCGGGTGAAAAACCAAGATAAAAGTCTTTACCACATACAAGTCCGCTACCTTTTTCCAAAATAGGACGAATAAGCTCTTCTGTTGTGCCTGGATATGTGGTGCTTTCCAGTACCACCATGGTATTTGGTGTCAAATATTTCGCGATTTGCTCAGTAGACGAGCGCACATAGCTGATATCAGGCTGCTGATGCTCATCAAGTGGCGTAGGAACACAAATAGCAACAAAGTCAGCTTTGCCCACTTTTTCAAAGTCTGTGGTAGCGCTTAGCTTACCACTATCGATGATTTCCGATAGCTCGTTGTCCACCACATCGCCGATATAGTTCACTTTATTGTTCACCATATCCACACGTTCCGGCGCAATATCAAACCCAATTGTTTTGAAGCCGGCTTTGGCTTTTTCCACAGCCAGCGGCAAGCCTACATATCCAAGGCCTACCACACCGCAAACAATATCTTTTCTTTCGATTTTATCCAGTAGCACTGCTTTCATATCCATAAAACTATTTTCGCTCCTAGCCATTATATTGTCTTCATTATATTTTATTCTAATTGACTTTCTTTCTAACTTATATATTTTACTACTTTTTTCTTCTTTTGTCCATGCCAACACTACAAATTTATACGCCTATGTGGCCACAAATTAAAATACAGCTTTCACTTTACTTATTTCAATCGAGTCGACCTTTCTGATTTTAACATTTTAAACACTTTCTAAACACATACTTTTTATAATTATATCATAATTTACACGCAAAAAACAGGTATACTAAAGTCAGTAAAAGGACGGGCGCCGCAACCCACCTTTTACTATACAATTCCTCCTCAACCCCAATGAAACACCCTTTAAAAAACCCCACACTTATGTGTGGGATTTTTCTTTTTAGCAGGGCATATTTTACATGGACATCTTTTTCATTTTATGATATCCTCTTTAATACACGTTTTTATCTATTTGTCATAAATTCCACTTTAATAATCCAAAATGAAACAGGTCTTACGATATGCTTACTAAAAAAAGTTTTCTTCAATATGTTATCCCGTCCATCGGTGCATGCTTAGTTACCGCTTTGTATGTCGTTGTGGACGGTATTTTTGTTGGTCGTGGTGTCGGCGCAAACGCTATCGCGGCGGTAAACATCGCATGGCCGTTTGTGGCTATATTAACAGCTGTCACCATGATGCTCACCATGGGCGGCGCCACTTTATGCTCTATTTATTTTGGCGAGAAAAAATATAAAGAAGCAGGCAACACTTTTTCCGTGACTTTATTTTCCGTTTTATGCTTTGCTTTATTCATGATGATATTAGCCCTTTTGTTTGCAGATGAGATTGTGGTGCTTTTAGGCGCCAGCGAGACATTGGCCGAATACGCCTCCACATACCTCACATTTTATGTTTTGTTTGGAGCATTTTTCTGTCTCAGCGTTGTTTTATCTATATTCGTGAAAAACGACCATGACCCCATCCTTGCGTTTTGGGGTATGATCGCCGGTGCACTCAGTAATGTTTTTCTTGATTGGCTGTTTATATTCCCTTTACAAATGGGCATAAAAGGTGCCGCTATTGCCTCAGGTTTAGGGCAAGTAGTCGCCTGCATTATTTTGTTTTTTCACTTTTTTAAAAAGCGTGGAATTTTACGAATCCGCATGCCACACTTCAAAATATCTCTGCTTATCCAAATCATTAAAGTGGGCCTGCCGGAGTTTATCACACAAATGTCGCAACCCATCACCATATTATGCTACAACCTTGTCATTGCACACTATTTTGGTGATATTGGCGTGTCGGCTTTTGCCATAGTTTCTTATATCGTAGTCATCACGCTATCGCTTTTCACCGGTGTTTCTCAGGGCATTCAGCCCCTTATCAGCTATAGTGTCGGCCAGAAAAACAAAGAAAACGAGCAATATTTTTTACGACGTGGCCTTTTCCTCAGCATCATATGTGCAGTGGGTATTTATATCGTGATGCTTTTCGCCGGCAGATATATTATCATGATATTCACCGGCGAAAACGACATTATAAACCTTGCCCATCAATGTATGACTATATATGGTGTTTCCTTCATTTTTGCTTCCATCAACATTGTGTACACCAGCTACACCCTGGCCGCTAAGAAAACAAGATACTCTTTAATCATCGCCGGTCTTCGCAGCTTTATTTGCAACAGCACGTTTATTATCCTTACGCCGCTTTTGTTTGGAGTAGCAGGCATCTGGCACGGTGTTATTATATCCGAGTTTATTGTTTTTTTAGCAGTGCTTATATTTTTCTTTATATCGCTAAAAAAGTCTATACAAACAAAAACAAGCTAACACCCATCACCATCATTCCCGCCACCAGCCCGTAAATGGACAAATGATGGTATCCATATTCCCTTGCCGAGGGAAGTAGCTCGTCTATAGAGATAAACACCATAATGCCTGCCACCATGGCAAAAAGCACACCATACACTGTGTCGCTCATAAACGGCAGTAAAATCATATACCCAATAAGCGCACCCAATGGTTCTGCCAGTCCTGACATAAACGAGTAGAAAAACGCCTTTTTCCTGCTTCCGGTAGCTTGGTATATCGGCACAGACACAGCAATACCCTCCGGGATGTTGTGAATAGCGATAGCCACCACTATAGGGATTGCTATGGTGGGATCATGCACCGCCGCCACAAACGTGGCCAGGCCTTCAGGAAAGTTGTGTATAGCAATCGCCAGCGCTGTGAAAACACCGGTGCGCATCAGCCCCATGTTTTTTTCACACTCTTCGTCGCCCACCACACATTTCACTTCGTGAGGATTTGTACTGTCCGGAATCAGCTTGTCAATGATGGCAATAAGTAAAATACCACTAAAAAATGCAAGCATGGTAAACAAAAGGCCCATTTTTTCACCGTGTACCAACGACAACGACTCTTGCGCTTTTGGAAATATGTCTATCATGGACACATAAATCATCACACCGCCGGAAAACCCTAAGCTTATCGATAAAAACTTCTTATTAGTTCCTTTGGCAAAAAACGCAATACAACTGCCTATACCGGTAGAAAGTCCTGCAAATGCCGTAAGAACAAACGGAAAAATCAAGTCTTGCATTAGTCACCTCTTAAATACAATAATCAGACTTATTTTATCAAAAAACTTTTCATTTGAAATCACAGTATCAGCTGGGCGGTAACAAGCCCAGCTTTGCTTTTAGTTCCAAAATATCTTCATCATTTGGCGCAATAGCTTCCAGCTGAATTATCATCGCCCTAAGCTGCGCTATTTGACCCTCTGCCAACATCTGCTTCAGCTTTGGTTTTATCCCACTTAGCAACATTTCCATCTCGCTTTGTCGGCTCAGTTCTTGCCTTGTTTCTTTCATCAGTTTTTCGTTCAAAATTGCCACTGCGTGCTTGAACGACGGCTCTTGTGCCACCACAATTTTCAGTGATTTCATTGCCTCGGTAGGTGCACCGGATTGTACTGCATCAAACGCATTTTTCGCCGCACATACCGCCCTCATTTTAGCCGGCAAATACACAGCATCCTCACCTTGCAGTATCCGGCTGTTAAAATATTCCTCTTGCCATACACTTGTATTTTTTACATATGCTTCAAATTCATTTAAATATTCTTCAGCATTCAGCTCGCGGTCCATTTCTTTTTCTCTAAACATTATTTCGCTAAGCTTTGCTTTCAAATATTTATGCAAAACCGACTTTTCAGTGTTTATTTTAGCTCCATAATTCAGCAAACTCAGGCGCAGTTTCGGCCGCCATGTTTTTTTCTCTTGAGTGGCACGCAAAACATAATCCATGGAAGATCGATCCAGCAAGCTAAATACATCATCCACGCAAAGCCCTAATCTCAACGCTTCATAAAGCAGCCTGCCACGGAAATAGTTGCCCGGCAAAAACAGCGTTTCTTTCACATATTCTATCGCTTTTTCATACAGTTCTTCATCACCTTCGCACGCCTCGCTTTTTTTCATCAAGCTCAGCATAGCTAAAAATCCTTCGTTGTCATTCGCTGTTTTCTTTAGCACTTCTTCAAATTCCGAAACATCTTCGTTGCTTATTTTTTCGCATACCATCGCATATAAATATTCCATCCCTTGCCCGTCGTTTTTCTTTTTGAAATGCAAGAGTATTTTGCCCATAATATCTGCTTTTTTCAGTTCCATCAGATATTCCATCACTACCGTGCGATAGTCTTGGTTGTCTTCTTGACAGAAAAATTCCATCATTTCTTTGCTTAGAATAAAGCTGTCTACCGCTTTTGTTTTGTTTATATGGGCACCGTTCACCATCAGCATCTTCGCCATAAGAGCCACTGTCTCGTCATTTACACTGTCTTCACCAATACTGATAAACTGCAAATCGCGCAGACTGGGCTTCAGCGATAAGAACTTTTTCCTCACTTTGAAATATTCTTGCGCATATTCCATAGCTTTTTGATAATTTCTTACTTTACCTTCAGCATTTTTTGCGTGTACCACAACCAATGTACTAAATATCAAGCACTTATCCAGCTCGTTATAATCTTCTAAGTTTAAAAACCTCTCACAAAAATCAATGGCTTGCACGCCGTCATCGTCCAAGGCAGTCATGTTTCGGAAAGCACGTGCTTTATTGATCTTTACCCAGTGCCAGTTAAAACTATGCGCCTTGTTTTTTCCCAGCGATATAATCCAAAACGTCATACGAATAGAGTCTTTCACACAATCAACCGCTATATATTCCTTCACCATTTGATTTGCAAAGCGTAAATCTTCCGGATAATATGCCACTTCTTTTTTTAGTATACGCACATTACGCTTTGATTTT
>CAYIZZ010000074.1:0-11558 GCA_964367945.1 uncultured Oscillospiraceae bacterium
TCCCGCAGGATGTAGCACCTTACATATGTTAGGTTGCCGGGCTTCACAGGGCCTGTTCCCTCTGCCACTCTTGATAAGCTTATTCTATTTTCTTAATTGTAGCACCTCAAGCATTCATTTGTCAATTTAAAACTATGCTTTCTTTATTCTTCAAGCATTTCTTTGTCTTTCACTTCTTCCAAGCTTGTCACTCCGCGTAGTTTTCGCTGAATTTGGTTTGTACGTGTTCCCACCAGCTGATCTATGTCTTTTGTTGCAAGCTCTAAGTGTTTTTTCGTTTTGCTAAGCACATCTTCAAATTTGTCAAACTCGCTCTTTACTTCGCCTAGCACTTTCCATACCTCGCTACTGCGCTTTTGAATAGCCAAAGTGCGGAATCCCATTTGCAGACTGCTTAAAAGCGCCGCCATGGTAGTGGGTCCTGCTATGTTTATTTTATACTCTTGTTGCAGCCTATCTATCAGGCCTCTGCGCACCACCTCGGCATAAAGCCCCTCCACCGGCAAAAACATAATGCCGAAATCGGTGGTGTACGGTACAGAAATATACTTTGTGCGAATATCTTTTGCCGCTTTGCGAATAGCTATCTCCAGCTGTTTTGCGGCACTTTCCACAGCCGGAGCATCAGCACTTTCATACGCCGCCAATAAATTTGCATATGCGTCCATGGGAAACTTTGCGTCTATTGGTAGCCACACGCTTTCACCTTCGCCGTCCCCGGGCAGTTTCACTGCAAATTCCACACGTTCACTGCTACCCTTGACGGTAGCCACGTTTTGCTCATACTGCTCAGGTGAAAGCACTTCTTCCAAGATAGCACCCAGCTGAATCTCGCCTAAAATGCCTCGTGTTTTCACGTTGCTTAGTACTTTTTTGAGATCACCTACGCCACTAGCCAGTGTCTGCATTTCGCCAAGACCCTTTTGTACCCTATCAAGGTTTTCATTCACAAGGCTAAAACTTTGTTTCAGCCTTTCGTTCAATGTCTTTTGCAGTTTTTCGTCCACTGTGTGGCGCATCTCTTCCAGCTTTTTCTCGTTTCCTGCCTGCATTGCCGACACTCGCTCTTCCATGGTTCGGCGAATGTTTTCAAGCTTTTGTTCATTTTGCAAGGCAAACTTACCCAGGCGCTCTTCTTGCGAGCTTAGGCGTTCTGTCACCACTTTATGCAGTGTATTTTGGCTTTCCAATAGCTGCTCACGAAGCTCTTTAAGTCGCACATCTTGGCGCTCGTTTAGGCGACTTTGCACATCTGTCTGGCTTTGGCCCAGCTGTTGTAGCATTTGCTGCACTCCTGCCACATTTTCCCTGCCCGATGTTCTGATTTCTTCCAGCAGGCGCCTTTCCATCTCTGCGGTATTATCTTTTGGTTTTCGTGCAAAAAGAAGCACTGCAACCACCAAAACAACCACGTTCACGCCCAGTGAAACCATCAATAGTATCTCTGTCATTATATTCGCCTCCCTTCATTTTTGAAGTATCTGCACTTTATAATTTATTAAAACTTGAAAGTAGCAAAATAATCCTCTGGTGTCTCGGCACGACGAATCATTTTAACACTTCCGTCTTCTTGTAGTAATAGCTCTGCACTGCGCAAACGCCCATTGTAGTTATACCCCATGGCAAACCCGTGTGCGCCGGTGTCATGAATAGCTAAAAAGTCGCCTTTTTCTATTTTAGGAAGCATACGGTCGATTGCAAACTTGTCATTGTTTTCACACAGCGCACCCACGATATCATACTTGCTATCACACGGTGCATTTTCTTTGCCCAAAACAGTAATGTGATGATATGCACCATACATAGCCGGACGCATCAAATTTACCGAGCACGCATCCACGCCGATATATTCTTTATAAATGTGCTTTTCATGCACAGCTTTTGTCACCAAATGACCATGTGGCGCCAACATGAAGCGGCCCATCTCGCTGAAAATAGCCACATCACAAAGTCCTGCCGGGACCAGCACTTCATCATATGCATTTTTCACACCCTCACCAATGGCAAAGATATCGTTTGGTTTATCTTCCGGTTTGTAAGGAATGCCAACCCCACCTGATAAATTGATAAAGCTAACACCGATGCCTGTTTCTTCTTTCAGCCATACTGCAAGCTCAAATAGTTCTTTTGCCAGCACAGGATAATATTCCCCACCAAGTGTGTTGCTAGCCAAAAATGAATGTAAGCCAAACTCTTCTACGCCTTTATCACGCAATGTCAAAAACGCTTGTTTCAGCTGGTCTTTTGTCATTCCGTACTTTGCGTCTTGTGGATTATCCATGATTTGATTGTGAATTTTAAACTCTCCGCCACTGTTGTAACGGCAGCTGATGGTTTTCGGAATACCTGCATGTTCTTCCAAAAACTCAATGTGAGTGATGTCATCTAGGTTAATAATAGCTCCAAGGCTCTTTGCCTTCACAAATTCTTCAGCCGGAGTCTCGTTTGAAGAAAACATGATATCTCTGCCGTCAAACTTTCCTTTTTCCGCCAGTAAAAGCTCTGTCATGCTAGAACAGTCCAGCCCACATCCCTCTTCCTTTAAAATCTGTAAAATACTGGGATTTGGTGTTGCTTTTACTGCAAAGTACTCTTTAAAGCCTTTGTTCCACGCAAAAGCTTTATGCACATCTTGCGCTGTTTTGCGGATCCCGGCCTCATTGTAGATGTGAAATGGTGTAGGATAGTTTTGTGCAATTTCAGTAATTTGGTCTTTAGTAACGAATGCTTTTTTCATATGTATGCTCCTATATATTTACTACTTTAATATTTCTGTTTTAATGATAGAGTTTCCCTTTGCATTTGTCAATTATAATTCTATGCATATATGAGTGAAAATTATCACACAACTTTCTCTCTTTTCCACGTTGCATCGGTTGCATCTAATTTATAAATGTTGTATGATAATAGAGATTTACACTAATTTTTATTTTGAAATCCTCATCATTTTATGGAGGTGAATCAATACTTGTTTGGGTATGTACTTCCGGCAAAACAAGAAATGAAGGTACGGGATTTTGAAATGTATCGTTCGTATTATTGTGGAGTGTGTAAGCAGCTGGGAAAAAGCTATGGCGTCTTCAGCCGTTTTTTACTAAATTATGACCTTGTACTGGTTGGTTTATTGACCGATGCACTTAGTGGTGAGAGTGGTCAGATGCATTGCGAGGGATGCTTTGCAAACCCAGTGATGAAACGCCACACCTTGCACCAGTCAAACGGTCTTGTGATAGCTTCTGATGCTTTGGTTTTGCTCAGCTGGCATAAATCACGCGATACCCTTCACGACGAAGCCTTTCACAAGCGCTTTGCATATATACTAGCCACTCCCTTTCTTTTTTCAATGTATAAAAAAGCAAAAGAAAAACATCCCGAGCTGAATGCCATATTAGAAGAACAAATGCAAAACCAGCTTACTCTTGAAAAAGACTCTTGTTGCAATATCGACATGATATGCGAGCCCACTGCCAAAATGTGTGAAGCTGTTTTTGCGATGGCTTCCGATGATCCCGCGCAAAAGCGTATTTTAGGCAGACTCGGCCTTTTTGCCGGTCAGATTGTATATCTTTTAGACGCCGCTGAAGATTTTGACGACGATGCAAAAAATGGTAGCTACAACGTATTTGTTTTAAATGAATACACTAAAGAAGAAATGATAACAGCAGTGCAGCGCCGCACACGTATGGCAGCGGGAGAAATTGCACTTTGCTATAATTTATTGAATTTCACACAATATAAAGATATTTTAGATAACATTTTTTTCTTAGGCTTGCCACAGGGTATTGCGGCGGCCGGCATAAAACGCACCAAAAGGAGTAACGGACATGGACAAATCGAAAGCGTATGATATACTAAACCTTCCCTCCACAGCAAGCGAGAGCGAAGTGAAAACAGCCTACAAGGCGCTGGCACAAAAATACAACGTGGATAATTACGAGGCAGGCCCACTAAGGGAAGATGCTGAAAAAAAGATGGAAGAAATCAATGAGGCTTTTGATATCCTCATGAGTTATCTGCGTACCGGCACTACACAAGAAGCCACAAAGCCGATAGACTCTTCAGGCGGTGAAACTGGCGGACGATATCACGCTATTAGACAAATGATTAACAATGGTCAGGCCGATGAAGCCTTGGCCGAGCTTTCTGCTATGCAGGGTACTCGCAACGACGCCGAATGGAACTTTTTAATGGGTAGCGCATACTACCATAAAGGATGGCTGGATCAAGCACTTACCTACTTCCAAAAAGCAGCCCAGCTGGAGCCACACAACAGAGAATATCAGGCTGCCTTACGCAACTTGCAAGGAAACAGCACCGGCGATATGCCAGGCAACCCTTATGGCGGTCAAAACACTCAAGCTCAGGCTCTGAACTGTGCTTGCAACACCTGTAGTATGATCCTTTGCATGGACGCTTGTTGCGGTTGTATGCGAGGTTGCTAGCCATGCCAAGACGCAGTGGCTCTCACAAAACACACCGCTTAGCACACAATGTTGCATTGGGCGGTATTTTCAGCGCAATTGCAGTTATGTGTATGTTGATAGGTGGCCTCATCCCTATTGGTACTTATGCCGCACCTATTTTTGCAGGAATTTGCCTACTTCCTATCGCTATTGATGTAGGCAATAAATGGGCTCTTTTATGTTATATCGGTATTTCCGCTTTATCTGCTGTTATCGTGCCTGACAAAGAACTTTTATTGTTTTTTGTGTTTTTGCTTGGATACTATCCTGTTTTGCAGCCTACTTTAAAGAAAATCCCATATACTTTCTTACGTTATTTGGTAAAATTCATCATTTTTAATGTGGCTATTTTTGCTGTATACTCCTTGCTTTTATTTATTTTTGTTAGCCCTGTGATACAAGAAGAGCTAGCAAATTTTGGAATATGGTATTGGGGTGTTTTATACCTTGGTGGCATCACCGTTTTGTTTTTATACGATGCTATGCTAGACAAGGTTAGATTTTTATATCTTTACAGCATCAGAAAACATATATTACGATAAGTTTATATATCTAACTTAGTAAGAGGGATTTTCTCAGAAACCTATATTTATTAGGGAGGTTTTGTTTATGCCTTTTACCACACAAATGAAACTGCTTTATGCTATGCGGCAAATGGTTTTGGGTGATGGGCGAACTGCTTTTCCAAAAGTTTCGCCACCAAAGCCAACTTTTGAGCCGAATTTTGTGCCGGACTATCTTCCCACCACTTTACCACGATGCACTCCGGAAGAACAAGGCCTGTGTAGCGACAATTTAGTCGATTTTTATACAAAACTGGCTTCCATTCCCTCGGCTCATCTTCATTCTGCCTTGGTTCTACGTGGCGGCAATGTTGTTTCCGAGGGTTATTTTGCGCCTTTTCGTAAAGATATGTGGCACATCAGCCACAGTTTATGTAAAACCATCGTTGGCCTTGCTGTTGGCATTGCTGTAAGCGAGGGTCTTTTTTCTTTAAGCGATCCTATTATCAAGTACTTCCCAAAAGAAGTGGGACTACTCGCTTCAAAGCAGGTGTATTCCATTACGGTAAATCATTTGCTTACCATGTCCAGTGGGTTTTCTTTTAACGAACTTGCGCAAGCTGTGGAGACAAACTGGGTCAAATGCATTCTTTCTTCGCCTATTGTTTTCGAGCCCGGTAGTAAATTTGTCTACAATTCAATGAACACCTATCTTTTATCTGCTTTAATATGTCGTACCAGTGGTAAAACATTGACAAACTATCTCACACCGCGTTTATTTGCTCCACTGGGTTTTGGCGCTCATTCATGGGAAGTCTCCCCCGAAGGCATAGAAAAAGGCGGCTGGGGTCTATATTTGATGGTGGAAGATATTGCAAAGCTTGGCCAACTGTTTTTGCAAAAAGGTAAATGGTATACAAATGGAAAAGCCCAAGAAATCGTTTCCGAGGATTGGATAATACAGTCTACACGTGCTCACAACCTTTTCGATAGTACCATGGGATACGGCTATCAGTGCTGGGTCGATACTGCAAACGACTGCTATACCATGAACGGTATATTTGGCCAGTATGTTACGGTGTTCCCAAAAAAAGATATTGTTGTAGTTACAACCGCCGGTAGTTCTCGTTTATTCCTTGACTCCGATCTTTACTTTGCCATCACCTCATACTTTTCCGATATAAATAATGACTCCTCGGTTTTTCCTCCTAATCCTGCTGCAAATGTCCGCCTTGAACGTGTTGTAAGTTCATTGCATTTTCGAAAAAAAGCTATTGCTCCGCCTGTTTCTTTGGTACCTTTACGCCTAAAAGATCGCCAAAAACGTGCTTTTCTTTGGCAATCACCTCCATGCTCTGTGCTTGATGGGCATGATGTAAAAAAATCATTTTGCGATATCACATGGGAGTTTCAGCCGAACCACCACGGACTACTACCAATGATAATCCAAACTATGAACAACGAATTTTCATCAGGTATAAAAAATATTCACTTGTCAATTAAAAACGATCAGCTTATTTTACGTTGGCGTGAAAACGATGCTGAATTTTTAATACCTGTTGGTTTTTCATCTTCACCTGAATGTATTATCAAAACTGAAAACGAAAGCTTTTATGTGGCATCTCGTGCCACTATTTACACCGAATATGATGAACTCACCGTTCTTTTGATTGAGCTTTGTTTTTTAGAACACAGCTCATTCCGCACTATAAAACTAACTCGCGAAGCTGATAGATTAGTTTTAAAAATGGATGAACACCCGCATTTTCAAGTAGCCATTGATGGTTCTATGTATCAAATGGAGTCTACCGGATTCTCTACTCACGGATCCACTTTGGAAAGCTTTTTCAAAAATATTGATTACTTTGATTATCGCATCAGCTCAATGTGCGCACCAACACTATTCGGAAAACCGTCTAAATTACCATAATTATATACGCAAACAACTGCGTAATAAAAAAGCACACCTGCTTTCTCCTAAACGGATTAAGCTGTGTGCTTTTCATTTGTTAAACGTTACTTTTTGTTCACTTTCGGGCCTGTGGCTGTATCTTCCACCACATATCCAAGTGCATCCAGCTCGTCACGAATTTCATCTGCACGAGCCCAGTTTTTTTGTGCACGAACTTCAGTACGTTCCTTTACCAAGTCCAGAACATTTTGAGGAACATCATCGCTTTTTCTGTTGTATAAAATACCAAGCACACCGCACAATGTATCAAAAATCTCCGCTGTTTTCAACAAAGTTTCTTTTGAGCTGGTTTGTGCCAATGTATTGATATCACGAACTAAATCAAACAAAACTGCAAGTGCATCGGCTGTATTAAGATCATCATCCATCCGCTCTTTAAACTTCACTTCGGATTCATTAGCACGCTCTAAAAGCAATGTATCGCCTTCATCTTTTGCATTTTGGATAGCAAAGTCCAAGTTATCACGACAGGTATACATACGCTCAAGGCTAGTTTTACACTGCTCTAAAATCTCCATAGTGAAATTCAGCGGACTGCGATAGTGTGCACTGATTTGGAAATAACGAATCGGCTCATACCCTATTTGTTCGGCAACATCACGCACTGTCCAAAAGTTACCCAGTGACTTTGACATTTTCCTATCGCCAACATTCAAAAATCCGTTATGCATCCAATATCTTGCAAATGTTTCACCACTACTGCACTCACTTTGGGCTATTTCATTCTCATGGTGTGGGAATATAAGATCTTGGCCTCCCGCATGAATATCAAACGTATTTCCAAGATGCTTTTTCGCCATGGCGCTACACTCAATGTGCCATCCTGGACGGCCCGGACCCCAAGGTGATTCCCATGCCGGCTCGCCTGGCTTTGCAGCTTTCCATACCGCAAAATCCGCACTGTGTTCCTTCAGATCATCCGCCATATCGGCTGAAAGCTCTCTGTTATTTGTAAGGTCTTCCAGTATTAAATGTGACAATTTCCCATATTCGTCAAACTTAAATGCACGAAAATATACATCGTTATTTTTCGCAACATATCCATAGCCTTTGTCAATAATATCGCCTATAAGCGCAATAATTTCACCTATATGCTCAGTTGCCCTAGGCATAATACTAGGTCTTTGCACATTCATGCCATCGGCATCTCTTAGGTATTCTTCTTCAAACTGTTTCGCCACATCATCCACAGTAATTCCTTGTTCATTAGCCTTGTTAATAAGCTTGTCGTCTATATCCGTTACATTGGATACATACATCACATCATTGCCCAAATAGCTTAAATAACGCCTAAGTGTATCGAAAATACACAAAGGACGTGCATTACCCACATGAATATAATTATACACCGTAGGCCCGCATACATAAATTCCAACTTTGCCTTCTTTAATAGGAACAAATTCTTCTTTTTCGCGACTCAACGTATTAAATATTCTCATGAAATCTCCTTTTATCCTTGCTATTTAAAACACATGTTATTCTTGCCACATCGGACCATCCCTCATATCAGGAGGAAGGGAGTGATTCGGGTCTGTCGTTGGCAATACTTTTTCACTTTTTTTACGCCAAGGTTTAATATTCAACGAAGGATAAATTTGCCGAAGCATTTTTTGCTCAAAAGTTGCATCTAAGTCTTCATCCTCTGTTTTTTGTATTAATGTGGGCGAAACCATTGTATTCGCTCCGGAAAAAGAACCCATTTCAGGTATTCGTCTTTCTCTTTTCTGTCTTTCGCTTTGCGAATCGTTATCAGCTGGTGCGTCTCGCATTTCTTTTGGAAGTTGGTTATTGACATAGTCTTTTTTATTGGCAACTTGCATATATGTTCGTTTTGATTGTTCTTTTTGCACAGGCACACTTTTTTGCTCTTCAATTTTATTTTGACTTTTTTCACTGTTCTGGTGTTCATCCTCTCGAGTTGTTTGCCTATAAATACGCTGCATCATATCATTTTTATCTACTTCAGATAGAGCCTCTACTTTTGGTTTGGGTATCTGATTTGCATATTGTGTTTGTACATAAGACCAATCGTCTGTGTCATTATTATTTTTAGATAATATACGACACTGCACCGGCACAATATCTTCCCCGTTATACTTCACTTGTACACTATGGCTTATAATCCAAGAAGCTATTTGCCCGATAGCAGGTATTTTCCAAATTTTCCACTGATATGCATATACAGACGTAACCACCGCCAACAGTATAAATATTATATCAATACATATACGAAGTGCAACTACGCCACTGCCGGACATCCATCCATAAGACATGTATAAATAATTTTCGTTACCGGTCAGCAGTGCAGCCAAGCTTTCATACGCAATGCCTCCACCCAATATCAGCCTTACAAGCCAAAACAAAAACGCCTGCACAGCATGAAACCTAACCATACCGCTTTTTTTCTCACACAGAAAAATACCTAACAAAAACACACTGCCGAATGTCCAAAACACCAGCACAACCACGTAACAAAATATCACTATCAAGTTTGCCGCTACATCGCCAATACTGGAACGATGTGGTTGATATGTTTTCATGTTTCCTCCAGGAAAATAATTTTTTCTTTTCTGAAAATTATATACCAAAAACTTCATATATGCCGTACATCAAAAAAATAATATTTTATCACTTTAACACACTTTTACTTATTTTGTTGTGTTTATATAGTCTTTACTTTGGATAATATATCTTGCACCTGATATAGCTGTAAGCACAGCCACCAGCCAGCATAGCACCATTGTAATCACCTGAATTATGCCCAAAGACAACATGCTGATACCCATCATCTGAGCAATTCCCAATGATACATAATAGAAAATAATGCTTAACATTTGCAGCACTGTTTTTGCTTTACCCCAGCCATCTGCGGCAATCACCTTACTTTCGGGCGAGCTTGCCGCCACCATACGTACACCACTTACGGCAAATTCACGCGCTAAAATAATCACCAATACTACAGGATGACACACACCGTCTTGCATCATGTATAAAAAAGCAGTGGTGGTTAAAATTTTATCGGCCAACGGATCTGCAAATTTTCCAAAATTCGTCACTATGCCGTGTTTTCTTGCAATAGCACCATCTAAATAATCTGTGAAACTGGCAATAGCGAATATGATTCCGGCCCATAAATAATTGTATGCCAAATCAGAAATTGACAACAACGCCACAAACACCGGTATCATCAAAATGCGTAATATAGTTAATCTATTGGGTAAATTCAAAGAAATACCCTCCTTTGGTGTCTTTTTAGTTATCTTTTTTATTAAACTAACACAGCCCTCACGTCTATATCTGCAGCATCCACAACGTTCACTGTGTAAAACTCGCCTATTTTCATTTGCTGATTTGCATCAACCAGTATATTTACATCTATTTCCGGTGCATCGCACGCTGCTCTACATAAAAATACTTCTCGGTCTTCGTCCCACTCATCGCAAATCACTTGTAGTGTTTGTCCTTGCAAATCTGCTTGCTTTTTTTGCAAAATACGTTCTTGCAGCTGCATAATGATATCCGCGCGCTTTTGTGCCTCTTCTTCTGGTACTTGGTTCGGCATTTCTGCTGCCGGTGTTCCATCTTGTGCAGAAAAAGCAAAGCATCCAAGCCTATCAAACTTCACATCCCTTACAAAGTCACACAATTCTTCAAACTGCTGTTTTGTCTCGCCGGGATATCCCACAATCAGCGATGTACGTAAAACTGCATTCGGTAACTTTTCACGAATCATTTCGATAGCTTTGTGTACTGCTTTTGCTCCGCCTCGTCTGCGCATTGATTTCAATATTTCATCGTTACAATGTTGTATTGGCAAGTCTAAATATGGCACTATTTTCTTACTTTTGGCCATTGTAGTAAGAAGTTCTTCTGTGATGCGCTCAGGGTATGCGTACAAAAGACGAATCCACTGTATACCATTTATTTTTTCAATCTCATGCAGCAGTGGTATTATTTGATTATTTCCTTTATCATCGCCATATGCAGTGACATCTTGCGCCACCAACACCACTTCTTTTACCCCTTGTTCTGCCAGCCATTTAGCCTCTTTTATCACGCTGTCCATACAAGCACTGCGCAGTGGCCCACGTATGCCTGGTATAGCACAATAAGAACATACATTATCGCATCCGTCGGCAATCTTCAGCCACGCATAGTGCTGTGGTGTACTTATCACCCTTTGTGTGTCCAGTGGCAAGTCCAGCTTTGAGCCAAACCTACATAGCGATGTTTTGCCGGGCGTTTCACTAAGTTCTTTCAAAATAGCGGGTAAATCTTTATTACTGCCTATACCCACCACAGCATCTACTTCCGGAAGTTCCTTTGCTATATCGTCTTTATATCTCTCGGCCAAGCATCCGCTAACTATCACCTTGAAATTTGGATTATGCTTTTTCATCTCACATACATCCAAAACAGTTTCAATAGCTTCTTCTTTTGCCGGGTCTATAAACCCACAAGTATTAATTATAACAGCTTCTGCCAACTCCACGCTGGGTACTGTTTGATGTCCATCTTTTATAAGTGCATGGGTAAACCTATCTGCATCCACTTGATTTTTAGGACATCCCAAAGAAATCACTGCTATTTTCATTATTTAAATATAGTCCTCTTCTGTTT
>CAYIZZ010000075.1:0-11535 GCA_964367945.1 uncultured Oscillospiraceae bacterium
AAATCTGCACCGACGTTAACGGCGTTTTGTCCGTCTTCGATTGTGCCGGTGATTAAAATTGCCGGTTTGCCATCTTGTGAAAAGTAATAGTCGCTGGTTTCAGAAAGCTTGACTTCAGCTACATCTTTTAGCTTTACAAAACTTAAAGATTCCGAGCTGCCATTTATCACTAAGTTTTCTATATCTTCGATACTTTCGAAAATAGCCGGTGCAACAACATTTATTTCTCCGCTTTCATATTCGATGCTGCCGGAGGGAATAGATAGGTTTTGAGCTTGCATAAGCTGCAAGATATTTTCTATACTAACGCCATAACTTTGCATTTTAGCAGGGTCTGTGATGATTTCAACTTGCTTTGTAGGCAAGCCTTCTATCAAAATTTGCTCTATACCGGAAACCTCGCCAATGGTATCTTTAACAATCTCGGCATAATCAGATAGCTCAGCTTGGCTATATAAATCACTGGAGAGGCTTATTATAAACTGGTTTTCGTTAACTAAATCTGTGCTTACAACACTTTCCTCGGCAAGATCCGGCAGTTTTGACTGCACGTTTTCAACAGCTTTGCGTAAATCATCCTCAACAGCATCTATGGTAAGCTCTAAGTCAAAAACCACAGCAATAACACTGGCGCTGTTCATACTTTGACTAGTGTAATAATCAATATCTGGCAGTGTGCTGAGCTCGGCCTCGATAACTTCGCTGACATTTTTTTCAACTTCTTCAGGTGAGGCTCCCGGGTACACGGTGACAATAGTGGCAACTGCAGCGGCAGTGTTCGGGTTTTCTTGCTTTGGTATAACATAATAGCTAAACAAGCCCGTTATTACTATAAATAGGCACACTAAAACCACAAACAATCTATTTTTAATTATCTGCTGAATAAACTTATTCATTCTACCACCGTTACTGTGTACCCGTTTTTAATCGTCTTCATACCTTGCGAGATAATCTGCTCACCGTTTGTGATTCCATGCACTAAAACTTCATCGTTATTAATTTGTATAAGTTCTATGTTTTTGCGTACAGCCTTGCCGTCTTCTACAACAAAAACATAACTTTCACCATCGTTTAAAATTATATTTATCGGCAGCCAAACACCGGCGCTATCACCGGTTATTATATTGACCGAAACAAGCTCACCTATCAGCAAATCATCCGGGGCAAGGTCTATTAAAACACGTGTTAAATATGTGCGTGTTTGCTCGTCTGGTAAAACAGAAATGCTTAAAATTTCACCGTTATAATCAATTCCTTTTATGTTTACAATAGCGCTGAGGCCTTGCTTGATGTCCTGTGCCTCAAGTGCGGAAATACCAAACTCTGCCACCATGCCGTCAGAGCCTATGACTACAACAGGCGCAAGCGGTGTGGCTATTGAGCCAACCGTGCCAACTACAGCTAAAACCGTGCCGGAAGACTTTGCGTAATAAGTTGACTCATCAAGCTCGGCTAGGCTTTCGTTGTATTCGGTTTGTGCTCTTTCGTAAGCCGCAACAGAGTTATCATACTGTATCTGATATGCGTTTACTTCGGCGCTACGGGCATCTACCTCAAGCTGTGCTTGCTCGGTGGCAGAGGTGTAAAGTGCTTGGTTTGTGGCAACGCTTGCATTTGCTGTTTGTAAATTGGTTTCGGCTTGTGCTTTGCCAAGGCGTATTTCTTCGGCGACTAAATTAGCTTGTGCTGTTCTTAACGCTAATTCTTTGGCATCTTTTTCAGTCTGTGCTGCGTTTAGATTATTTTGTGCGGTTGAAAGATTGTTGTTTGCGGTATTTAGCTTATTATCCACTTCAATTTTGCCCGGATCTGTGTCTAATGTGCCCGGGTTTGCCGCCATAAATGCGTCATGCTCGGCCTGGGCCGTATTTTGTGCGGTTTGGGCATTGTCAAAAGCAGTTTGTGCTGTGTTTAAATCTTCTACACTTTCGTCATATTCAGTCTGTGCATCTGTCAGTGTTTCTTCGTAGGGTTCCAGTAAAGAGTTGATATTATCAAGCTCGGATTGTGCGGTTACTACATTTGCATTTGCGGCATCTAAGTTTGCCTTGGCTGCAATAGCGTCGGGGTTGTTATCTCTAGCTTGCTGAGCTGCGGCTAGGTCAATCTTTGCTTTGTCTAAGTTGGCGTTTGCTGCGTCTGCGCTGGCCTTTGCGGTATCCATTGTGTTTTGGTTTAAATCGACACGCTCTTGCGCCGCTTCATCATCTATAGTAACTATACGCTGGCCCTTGGTAACACGATCGCCTTCTTCGACATAAATATCAGTTATCTCGCTAATACTTGCAAAGGTGACTTCTTCAAGGGAATCGGACTGTATAATACCTGCATATGTTAAGAAATCGCTTTCTTGGATGGATGTAGCGGTTAAAACCTCTACCGAATACACAATGTCTTCTGTTTGTTGTGTAGTGTCAGATTGCATGCCGGTAGATATAAAATATATAATTAAAACAACTGCTAAAATAAAAACAGATATAATAGCAATTACTAATTTTTTCGTATATTTAAATGTACTATTATTTTCCAATAGTTATTCCTCATTTTTTAATGTTATGTTACCTGTTTCAAGTTGTTTTATTGTGGCAAGTTGTAAACACTGTAACTGTAGATGAATGTAGTTTTTTATGATTTTTTCAAAAGTGTTTTGGTCGCTTTCAAGGCAGTTTTCAAGTATAACAGCTATGCCTTTACAAAACCCACTGGTGAAACCGTCAAGCGATACAGAAAACACAAATGCATCTTCAGGCGATATATTATTCAGTCCGTAAATATCATTAAAGCTTTTTACCCCAATAATCTTTAGCCAATTTATGATGTTGTCACGTATTATATTGTTTTGCAAAACAACCCTCATCGCTTTGGGGTTTTGTTTGCCCTGGATGTAAAATATTTTGACGTTTTCAAAAACAATATCACCTAAATTTTCAAAAATTGCTTTTGTGTTATTTTGGCTTTCAAGCTTTATAAAATCATTTATATTATCATCATAAATTTTTAAAGTACCTTTGGTTTGAGCCGTTAAAACCTCGTTCATGCTATCTATTAAAGGCTGTGTTATGTATGATATTAAATCATCTTTAGACTTGAAATATCTATATAAATTTCCATGTGTAATTCCGGCTTTTTTTGCTATGCTGCGCATGTCGGCGCTATTAAAGCCTAATTCTAATATCAAATCAAGTGCGGCGTTTATTATACGATCTTTAACATCTTCTTTTAATTTTTGCGGCATAAAAAATAACCTTTCGTTCATTATTGAACTTTATTATATAACATACACATGAAATGGTCAATGAAGAAAATGCTAAATATTGGCATGTGTAGAAAGCAAGGCGAAAATACTGATTTAATTTGAACTAGGATAAAGATATGGTATAATATCAGTAACAATTTAAGTTGAAAACGATTGGTTTTAAAATATTACAATTATAAAGAGGTGTGTCATGAAGAAAATATGCGCAATAATGCTGATTTTTTGCCTGGTTATGTTATTTGCTTCTTGTGGTGAAGACAATAGCGTAGAAAGCGGAAATGGTTTAGATCAGACTATGGAAGATGTTGCTGATACAGCGAACGAAGAAGATAGCAGTAGCCTACTTCAAGATAAAATATTCAGCTATAATGGTAAAGATTATGATCTTGCCCAGAGGGATTCAAACATAATTTCGATGACAGATGTGATAACACTGAATGATTATATCCTAATTAGTGCGGATATTGGCAATGGGATGTCGTATTATGGGATTTTCGATACAGTGATTGAAGATTTCATAGGGGAACTTTATGCAAACAATTTGATTTGGCACAGTGATGAAATATTTACCATAGTTTACACATGGGGAAGCACAGTTTTAGATCTTAATGCGAACGTAATAGGCGAGTGCAACTTGGTGGAAGGTGAGCTGATACAAGGTATACGCTTTACTGAAAATAATACAAAAGTTGAAGCCGAGGTGCTGAGGCTGAGCGGCGATATTGAGTATTTGGAGTTTGATGTGATAGAGCCATACGACGAAAATGGTAATCTGATATCACAGCAGGACCAATCGACAGAAAAAACCGTGCCACTGTATGCTGCTTTTGACATGGGTGGCATAGACGGCTCACAAGGGCTGATATCTCAATATGAGTTCACTTATACCGGTGATCTTACAGCAGAGCTTATAGTGCAAGGTTTGATCGACTTGACAGGTTATGACTTTAATATCAACAGCATTACAGTAGATGGTGACGCTGTGACTGTTGACTGGGCGTCGGATGCAGATTTGTTTACAGCCGGAGATGGAGACACTTGGCCGAAGGAAGGCTTTTTAATAATAGAAATAGAGGGTATACGTTGGTTCATGCTGGATAGCCTTTATTTAAGTATAATGTACAATTCGAGTTTTTCAGAGCTTTACTATACCATGGACGGTGGGCAAGAGCTTGTGGTGGAAGGGCTTAACCCGATAAGTTCTTTTGGGCTAAATCAGCCGTATATGGGAAGCACATATTATTATAATATGTGATCATCTTAGAAAAAAAGATCAGAACAAAGTAAAAGTATTGTAGTTTTTTAAAAAGCAAATCCTCCTTTTGTTTTGTATGGGTAGCGTGCCCATTACAATTAAATCAAAAGGAGGATTTTTATGTGTGTATTATTATGTTAAAAGCTTTGAAACTGCCGGCAATAAGCTACCAGTAAAATTTGTTATCGAATATTTCTTCTAATTTCCAGTCAAGTCCACTAGGGTCATCGCTGGATAAAATGAAATAAGTAGGGTAGATACCACCTGAAACCTGAAGACCGAGAACGGCTACGTGTGGGTCCAAAACTTCGTTCACAAAGCCGTATACAATAGCGACGTTTTCAGAGTCGAGCTCGGAAATATAGTCGACGATATCAGTTGCCATCTCGGGGATTTCAACCATGCCGGGGGTGACAAGCTGTAAATCTGATACAATATAGCCCGGTACATATGTATGTGTGTCTGAGTGGTGCCACAGCTCAAACAGCTCAACATCTCTTGTATCTGTGATAACTTCAGATAATGCGTCGTAGTCCCGCATAGTTATAGCTCTGTAGTATTTTGCTATGGCAGCGTTTGTTGGCAAAGAGGAATTTTCGGTATATTCCATGCAGTAAAACTGCCCGTTATTATATGCAGCGTAAGAAGTATCGAAATTGCTAATGGGATAATCTGACAAAAAGCTGAAAGTTTCATCATTGATAAGGTTTAGTTCTTCTAAATAAATATTGTTTAGGTTTTCAATCGGATGCTGTATACGCTCGCCATAAGAGGATGATATTTCGTCAAACTCTTCCCATGTGTACTCTTCATCATTGATAAAGTAGCTGCCATTGATATCTATACTAAAATGAACCTCAAGCCCGAAAAATCCGTCAGTAAGCCCGTAATAGTATATATCACCGTTGCCCATTTGCCAAAGTTCGCTGTGGCTTATATAGGTTTTATCGTCTGAAACGACATACTCAATACCATAATTGCTTGACACAGGCATTGACAAATAAGTCAAAGGCAAGCTGCCTAAAAGAGATAAGCCATCGGATGGATCGATTGTATATACTTTTATTACATTTTGATATTCAAGCTCGGTGATTTGGATTTTATCGTCTAGTGAATCATCTTGATAGTTCCATTCCTGCTCGTCATAAGCGATTACTACCAGTTCCAAAACACCGTTTTGGTCAAGGTCTATCAAGTTTGCATAGCAAAAACCACTGGCGTCAACCATATCTTCTTGGGGATAATCAGGGTAGGTAGGGGTAAGCGTCATACCGGTTAGCATATAATCAGATGCACTGAGGTTTGTTGAGTTATAGTCAAGATTATAAGCATTTAAAATCATAGAATATGGCGAATAGTCCACTTCTTGCACAGGTGAGATATCGTCGTCATCGTTTTCGCCGCCGGACTCAGACACGACATTAGATGAGTCGTTTTCTAAAGGCTGATTAATGTTTTCTTCAAGTGAAGAAAAAGCATCGTGTAATTCACTTTCCTGTGAGTTTGCACAAGCTGTCAGCGCCAACACAAGTGTTATCGTTAAAAAAATAGCAAATGTTTTTTTCATGGTTGCCCCCTTGTTTTGATGATATTGCAAAAGATTTATCCGCCCTTTTCAATATTTTATCACATTTTCATCATTTTTTACAATGGCAAGTTTGCATAGGCTTGGCTAGCCATACAAGATATTAAGCCGCATGATAAGCTGTGATTTAACGCAAAAAAAAGCACACAATTTATTTTCTGATATGTCGTAATTTTGTACTTGATTAATTATTTTTAATTATGTATACTGTGTAAATGCGAAAAAGAAAAGTGATGTGTGAAAACATAAGTTTCGATAAAAATCAGCTGTAGGGAACACGGTAAAAGATATGTGATTTCACACAGGAGGAATTATGCTTAAAACTCTTTTTAAGCCGGTGGATTTGACAAATGGACATCCGCTAAAAAAAATAATAATATTCATGATACCGATGCTTATGGGAAACATTGCCCAGCAACTGTACAATACGGTAGATAGCATTATTGTGGGTAGGTTCAGTGGGGACAATGCCTTGGCGGCAGTGGGTAGCGCAGGGCCTATTTTGAATTTGCTGATCGTGTTTTTTGTGGGCATTTCAATCGGCTCCGGCATCATGGCATCGCAGTATTTTGGGGCAAAAGATAGAGAAAACTTATCGGCTACCATAGAGTGTTGTATTATACTTTGTGCGGTTTTTTCCATATCACTTACCATTATCACCCCGTTTGTTACAATGCCACTTTTGGAACTTTTAGACACACCTCAAAGCATTATTGAACAAAGTAACGCATATTTGTTGATTTTAATGATGGGGAACTCAGGGCTGGTTTTCTTTAATATACTAGCAGGAATAATTCGTGGTCTGGGTGACTCTATGTCGTCGCTGAAATATCTTTTGGTAGCAACTGTACTTAATATTGTGCTGGATATTGTTTTTGTGGCATATTTTAACATGGGAGCTGCAGGCGTTGCCTTGGCCACCGCCATAGCGCAGATTATATCAGGTATATTATGCGTTCGAAAACTGTTTAAAATGAAATATTTGTTTTCTATAAATTTCAAAAAACCTGTAGTGAAAAAAGTGCATTTTTCAATTTTGTTTAGGCTGGGCTTGCCGGCAGGATTAACACAAGTAATTCTTGCAATGGCCATGATAATTGTGCAGTCGCTTACAAACAGTTTTGGCGAGATGTTTATTGCGGCCAATATTATTGTTATGCGTATTGATAGCTTTGCAATGATGCCAAATATGTCGTTTGGAAGTGCAATGAGTACATATGCTGCGCAAAATGTTGGTGCAAACAGGATGGATAGAGTGTTGAAAGGCGCAAAGTACGGCACATGGTTTGCCGTGCTCACTTCAGCAACAATAACGCTTTTACTGCTTTTGTTTGGCTCGTACTTAATGGCGGTGTTTACAAACACACAAGAGCTTGTTGAGCTAAGCATGAGGATGATGCAGATCTTAGCACCGGGATACATTGCAATGGCGGTAACACAGTGTCTGTCCGGAATCATCAGAGGCGCAGGCGACACGCTGACACCTATGTGGATATCAATTGTGACATCTGTTCTTGTCCGTGTTCCAATGGCGTATATTTTGGTGTATTTAAGCGTGAGTGCAGAACATCCAAATGGTGTAAGCAGCAATGTGTTTGTCTCGTTATTATTAAGCTGGGTTTTAGGTGCTGTTATTACTTTTATTTGCTATATTCGAGGAAAGTGGAAGAAAAAAGCTATACAATAAAATGCGAAAATATTGAAAATTATTATGCTGTTTTTTAGGCGAAATAAAAGCTTTTTTTCTCTTTACTTATAGTGGATTATGTGCTACAATTTTCTATGAAAAGTCTTAATAACATTAACAACTTAGGAGGATTTTCAAAATGCCCAATATTTGTAAAGTTTATGCTCGTGAAGTGATTGACTCTCGTGGTAACCCCACCATCGAAGTAGAAGTAGCAACACAAATCGGTGCTTTTGGCCGTGCAATGGTTCCATCCGGTGCATCTACCGGCGAAAGAGAAGCTCTAGAGCTTCGTGATGGCGACAAAGCTCGTTATCTGGGTAAAGGTGTTTTAAAAGCTGTAGAAAATGTAAATGATATTATTGCCGATGCAATCATGGGCATGAATGTTACCGACCAAAACGGTATCGACAAAGTTATGCTTGATCTTGACGGCACAGACTTTAAATCCAAACTAGGCGCAAACGCTATCTTGGGCGTTTCCATGGCTTGTGCTCATGCAGCAGCTGACTACTATGGCATGCCTCTTTACAAATATCTTGGCGGATTCAACGGCAAAACATTGCCTGTTCCCATGATGAACGTTGTAAATGGTGGTAGCCATGCAGACTCTACTGTTGACTTCCAAGAGTTCATGATCATGCCTGTAGGCGCTAAAGACATGAAAGAAGCTTTGCGCATGGGCGCTGAAACTTTCCATAACTTGCGCAGTGTTTTGAAAGCAAAAGGCTACAACACCAATGTTGGTGATGAGGGTGGTTTTGCTCCTAGCTGCAACGACGGAAACGAAGAGCCTTTGCAACTGATTGTTGAAGCTATCAAAGCTGCTGGCTATGTGCCGGGCGAAGATATCTGCATCGCAATGGACGTTGCTGCATCTGAGTTCCACAACAAAGAAACAGGCATGTATGAGCTGAAAAAATCCGGTGGCGGCACAAAAACAACCGACGAAATGGTTGAAATGTATGCCGAGTGGGTTGAAAAATATCCTATCGTTTCCATCGAAGATGGCCTGGGCGAAAGCGACTGGGACGGCTGGAAAGTATTGACAGACCGTCTAGGCGAGAAAATTCAGCTAGTTGGCGATGATTTGTTTGTTACAAATCCACGCATCCTAAAAGAAGGCATCGAAAAAGGCATTGCAAACTCCATTCTTGTTAAAGTTAACCAAGTTGGTTCTTTGACAGAAACATTTGATGCAATGGAAATGGCTAAAAAAGCAGGATACACTTGTGTTGTTTCTCACCGTTCAGGCGAAACAGAAGACACAACTATCTCTGATATTGCTGTTGGCTTCAATGCAGGCCAGATCAAAACCGGTTCAATGAGCCGTACCGACCGTATCGCAAAATACAACCAATTGCTACGTATCGAAGACGAATTGGGTGCAGTTGCTGAATACCAAGGTAAAGAGTGCTTTTATAACGTTGACTAATTAAATAGTTTGATACTGTTATAAAAAGCGAAACTGATTTTATTAAGAACCATCTCTTTTATCGGAGATGGTTCTTTTTTTTGTAACTTTATTTGATTTTCTGAATCTGCGTGGTAAAATAAAAGTAAGTATAAATATCCATAGCTGAAAATAGATGAAATCAGTCTGCGTCAAACGAAGGGTGTATATATGATTCAAACTATTTTGATTGTTTTTTCACTGGTGATATTCGTCATCGGCTTTGTTGTGATGATATACACAGCAAAGAAAGAGTATGGATTTTCAAATAAAGTTATTGCACGTTTGATATTTTTTGTAGGCTCGGCCTTATTTCCACTTTATGTTATTGGATACTACAAGGCACCCGGCGGTGTTTTCGACATGGCTGTTTCCTCGTTTTTGGGAATAGTTCGTGTATTAACCGGCGAAAACTCTCTTGGCGATACAAGAGAAGTTATTGGTGTATTGCCGTCAGAAATGACAATATTCGTTGCAAACTACACGGCGTTTTTACACCTGCTATTGGTATTGCTAGTGATGGGATTTGTGTTAAGTTTCTTTAAAAATCATCTATCGAAATTCAATTATAGGTTTGTAGAGCGTGGCAAGCTGTTTATCTTTACAGAAGCTTCAGAGCGTAGTTTACTGTTGGCAGAGGATATTCGCAGACAAGAAAAATACGATAAAACGAAAAAATGTGCAATCGTGTTTTTGCAAAACATGAATGAGACCACATGTTTGCCCGATGGTTACGAGGAACGTCTAAATAAAATGAGCGCGCATTTATTTGACTTGGATGTGTGTGATTTACCTATTTACAAGCGCTACTTAAAGCACACGGTGTGTTTTTTTCTATTAAAAACAAACGAAGAAGAAAACCTAAAGCAGGCGCTTATTTTAGCACAAAAATATGGACAAAGTGATTTTGCCGGGCATTTGCAAATTCACATATTAAACTCTTCTCAGGAAGCGGCGGCAGTGGTGGATACCATAGAATATTCCACCGTGATGAGTTTTAGGATTTTCAACGAAACACGTGCTTTGTTATATGACTTGTTTGATAGAAACCCGCTTTTTTTAGCGAAGCAAAGTGATGTTTTGAAGATTCTTGTGGTGGGTGGAGGTAAAATAGGCACCGAGGCGGTGAAATTGGCCTCATGGTGTGCTCAAACATTAAAACTTCGGCCGGAAATCGTGGTGGTGGATTGCGACGCAGCATGGCAAAAAAGGTTTGAAGCGCAGTGTCCTGAGCTTGCTGTTAAAGATGCAAAAAGTCAAAAAAATGAAGATGTGAATATTAGTTTTTATCATCAAGACGTGAGAAACAGCGATTTTTTACAGACATTAAAAGCACATCACGATGTGGGGTATGTGCTGTGTGCACTGGGTGATGAAGAGCTGAATTTGAGCACGGCTATGTATATTCGTAGCGCTTACGAAGGAATACGTTTTAATAAAGCGGAAAATGGAAATGTGGTAAACAAACCTCAAATTCACCTGTTGCTAAACAACCCATTTTTATCCGAGATAAGCAGCAAAATTTTGTTCAATGCAAAAATTGATAGCGAGCTGGTGCCATTCGGTAGCCTGCAAAATTTGTACACCTTGGATAATGTGAGCGCTACATATTTAGACCATCTTGGCATGGCGGTGAATCGTTTTTATGCACGATATTATGCAGGAAATGTGGGCGCAGATGAGCTGGCAAAGGCTGAAAACGAGGCTGATAAGCAATATGACGATAAAGAATATAACCGCACATCGTCGATGGCGCTTGGGCTACATGCAAAATATAAGTTGTATGCGGCACTTTGCGAGATGGAAAACAAAGTTTTTTCCAAAGATGAATGGAGCGAAAAACCATCGGATGAAATGCTTGACGAGATGAAAGTGTTTTTAAGTAAGGAAGAAAACGTGGAAGCCCTGTCAATCTTAGAGCATCGGCGTTGGAACACATATATGCGAACACAGGGTTGGCAATACGCTGAACTTTCACTTGCAGATGCATGGTACGGCATTGAAAAGAATGATCATAGGAATTTTGCAGCAAAATACACCACGTGTCTTGTATCTTGGGAAGAGCTGAAAAACGTGGACGAATGGCTACTGAAAAAACACGGTAAAACAAGTGATTTACAAGAGCTTGATCGTGTGATGGTGCGGGATTTGGACGTTATTTTAAGGCAAGCAAAAAATATTTAATGATGTTTGTTTGAAATATAAATCAATGTGATGTTTCTGCTTGACAATATTTGTAAATGATGGTAAAATATTTAAGTGCCTTTGGAGAGGTGTCCGAGTGGTTTAAGGAGCTGGT
>CAYIZZ010000076.1:0-11309 GCA_964367945.1 uncultured Oscillospiraceae bacterium
CATTGTTTAGGTAGCGATTTTTTTATTGGTTTTTATTAAAGTAGTTATAAAATGGAGTCAAGCAATAGAGTAGTGCTGTGTCATGAATGCATTTTGGAAAATGACATGCATACATTGCAATATATGTCATGCCAAGTGTCAATACACGTATATTGCGTATAAAATCAGCCAAAAACCTGCGATGATTCGCAAATGTGGTTTTTGGCTGAAGTGTATATATGATAAATGTCTAGATGGTGAGGAGTTTTTCGCCATCTTTTAATATGGCAGTGAGTGGAAGGCCCATATAGTCTACTGTTACGCCAAGGCTTCTAAGATCATCGCTAACACCAAACTTGTCAGTGCAAGCAAGGCAAGCTTTTACAACCACACCTTCTTTTTGTGCTTGTTTGATTTTTTCCTTGATGCTATCGTCCTCGGCAACAAGTTTTGCGCTGGCGCCCCAGATGATGATTTCAACTTCGTCAAACCAACCTTTGATTTTTGAGTTGATGGCGTACATAAACACCATGGACTCGGCGGTGTCGCGGTTGTTATTTACCCATAAAATATTTAGCTTTTCCATGTTTTTCTCCCAATTATTTTAAATTTTAAAGCACTGAAATAAATGCTTTTCGTATACTGAGATTAAGCTTGTTTTTTTGGAAAATGTTAGTCTGCGTCTTCGTTTAGCGCCTCTATTAAAAAACTGACAGGCCGAAAGCCATCGTTGCAACTTATCATTGCGGACTTAGGGTTTTTCATCCATCCGTCATAAATGTTTTGGCCGCCATGAGATAACGTCATCACAAACGCAGACATGCTGTCCCATGCACTATCGCAAAATCCGGGCGGCTTTTGCCAGCCGTTTGCAATATACACTTGGGACTCTTCAAGATGGCAAGCATGTTCGATAGGGTTTTCATATTCAGTAGCAAGATCGGCATAAAAAGCTTTTCGCATCACAGTGATTTTACATTTTTTCACATGGTACCTCCTTTAGATTGTCATGGTACATACAGCGTGCTATGAGACCGGCACAAGATAATCAAAAATATGTGATTTAGCCGAGATAAGAAAACCGCTTGACTTTTTCACCGTTATGAATAACAACCTCGTTCCACATCGAAGCAGGACGCACCCAAACACCGCCCTCGCCATACAGTGCACGATAAACAATAAAATCTTCGAGAGTTTCGCTGTGCTTTGCCACATAAAGCAGTTGGTATTCACCACCCTTGAAATGCACGTATTTTCCGGGCTTGAAATTTTTTGTCATAAAATACCTCACAATAAGTTGCTTTTAATATGCAAAAAAGACATAATATAAAAGTATGGTTTTTTCATTTGTTACGAATAGTATAAACAGGGCATACAGATACATATGAATTTGGGAGGAAGAAGAATGCTTTTTATTTGCTATCCAAAATGCACAACATGCCAAAAGGCAAAAAAATTCCTGGATGATAACAAAATATCATACACCGAGCGTCACATAAAGGATGAAAACCCTACGTATAATGAGCTGAAAGAATGGTATGCAAAAAGCAAGCTACCGATTAAGCGGTTTTTCAACACAAGCGGTCTAGTGTATAAATCCATGAGCCTAAAAGACAAACTGGACGCTATGAGTGATGATGAAAAGTTGAACCTGCTGGCAAGCGATGGAATGCTTGTGAAAAGGCCGATGCTTGTCGGTGACGATTTTGTATTGATTGGATTTAAAGAAAGCGAGTGGAACAGTAAAGTTTAATTTTAGTATAATAGTTAAGCTAGCTTATTGTCAAAGTATGCAGGCGGTTAATTTTAAATTAGTTTGCATTTGTGCAAATAGTAAGGCATATTTAACATGAATCATGCGATATAAAATATTTAGGGGGAAAGCATGAAGCTGATTTTAGAGAACATTATAAAGTCTTACGAAGAAAAGGTAGTTTTAAAGGGCGCCGAATTCCAATTTGAGAAAGGAAAGATTTATGCACTTTTAGGGCGTAATGGCTCGGGAAAAACCACACTTTTTAACTGTATAAACGAGGACATAGAGGTAAATGTAGGCACAATATCCTTGGAAGAGGAAGGCACATCAAGAAAACTTTGTGCCGAAGATGTGGGGTATGTGCTGTCCACGCCGGCAGTGCCAAGCTTTCTGACAGCACGTGAGTTTATCCGATTTTTCATTGACATTAATAAAGATGAAATCACCTCGGTGAAAACAGTAGATGAATATTTTGACATGGTGGGTATTAATACAGAAGACAGGGATAGGCTACTGAAAGATTATTCACTCGGCATGAAAAACAAAGTTCAGATGCTGGTGAACTTCATTGCAAATCCTAAAGTATTGCTTTTGGACGAGCCACTTACATCTTTTGATGTGGTGGTAGCAGACGAGATAAAGCGCTTGCTTCGCAGTATTAAAAACGAGCATATCATTATTTTTTCTACACATATTATGGAACTTGCCTTAGAGTTGTGCGACGAGATTGTGATTTTATCTGAAGGGGTGCTGTCGCAAGTGCCGAAAGATAAAGATATCATCATCGAAACTTTGAGGAGGGACGAGGATGCTTAAAGTCGCAAAACAGCTGTTTTTGCTACAAAACACCTATCGCACTAATAGCATTTTATATTATTTAAAGCGCCTGCCATTGATAGGGCTTGCTTTTCCATATACACTGTATTCACACTCAGCAATAAAAGCAGTGTTTGCAGTTTTAAGTGTTATGTTTGAAATAGGCAAAATATTTCTTTCCAAAGGATTATATGTCATCATCATAACTATGGCGGCCGGCTATTTGTTACAGCTTGATAACGTGGTGCTATCTGAGGCAGATGTGATGTTGAATATTTTACTGTGGTGTACTTTTGCGGGTGGCGTGTCCAACTGCTTTGTACTGGAACCACAGAAAGATCAAAACTATGCCATCATGTTTATGCGTATGAATGCTAAAAAAGTGGCGCTGACAAGTTTCTTTCAGTTTTTGATCACGACGGTACTGGGCATGTTGCCGTTTTATATTTTGGTTTCAGATATGCGTGCTTTGGGCGCGGTGAATATTTTTGCTATTTTTGTGATAATGGTGTCAAGCAAGCTGATGGGCAGTGCAGGAAAGATATATCTACGCGCAAAAAACAAAAACATAAAAGTGATAAAAGAAAGCTATAAAGAAATAGCCATCAGTTTGTTGATTTCAAGCATCGGGGCGTTATTTGTTGTTTTGAATATAAGCATAAGCACTATTGTGATGCTGATAATAGCTACGGTGTTTGCTGTAATGGGCGCTATAAGCCTTAAATATCTTTTACACTTTTCAGATTATTTGCGGCTGTATAAAGTGATGTATAACCAATTTGAAACATTGCTGGAGACAAAAGGCAACTCAAAAACAGCACTGAAAACAGTTTCTGCAAACTATATTACAGACGATTCCGGTGTGCAAAGTAATAAAAGAGGATATGCCATGCTGTCCGATTGTTTCATGAAGCGACACAGAAAATTGTTGTTTAGTTTTTCACGAGTGGTCGTGCTGATTGAAGTGGTAGTTTTGGCCATTGCTTCAGTCGTGTGCTTAATATCACCGGATGTTGCGAGTATCACCAATGATTTAGTGATACGCGCGGTGCCACTGATGACATATATCATGTATTTCTTCAATTGCGGCGAGCGTACGGTGAAAACACTGTTCATGAACTGTGATAGCGAAATGCTCACATATAGATTTTATCGTCAGCCAAAAGCCATCGTGGAAATGTTCACCCTGCGCTTAAAGGCGCTTGTGGTGATGGATTGGTTCCAAAGTTTGCCACTGGCTTTAGGGCTGCCACTGATATTGTTTGTATCAGGTGGCACAAACAATCAAAGTGAATATTTTATGCTGTTTTTAAGCATCATGGCAATGTCTACATTTTTTAGTGTGCACAACCTTGTGATTTATTATTTGTTCCAGCCGTATAATAAAGAAGTGGAAATGAAAAACCCGATTTATACCATCATCAAAAGCGTTACCTATGTGGCATGCTTCTTGCTGATGCGGAACAATCCACCTTTTGCGGTGTTTGGCATTGCGGCAAGCGTATTTTGTGTTTTATACATTGTTATTTCTATTCCGCTGGCTTACAAAATAGCTCCTAAAACATTTAGGCTGAAATAATTTTATCAAGATAATTATTAAAAAACGATGGTATGATTTTTATACCATCGTTTTTGTTTTGAAAAATGAAAAGCAAGATACTAGAGTAAAGCTTAAATTTATTTTATATGATTCATGTTTAGTTCGACAAAACTGTACAAATTTATTGCGAAATTCAATAAAGTGGAAAGAATTTTATAGAATTTCAAAGATTTTTCTATCGTGTTCCTTGTTTTTTTTCAGTAAAATAAAACCAATCTCAAGACAAACAATGTTTTGTGATAATATTCTTAAATTGAATTTGTATATTACAAGGAGGAACGAATTTTATGAAAAAGAAACTGGCTTTAATTTTGGCAGTAGTGTTTATGATGGCACTGGTTGCCGGCTGCTCAAGCGCAGCAGAATCCACAGCACCTGCAGAATCCACCCCTGCTAGCGAGGCTACTGCAAGTGAAGCAACTGCAACCGACATCAGCGCAGGCGTGTTCTATTACAACTTCTCTGATGTGTACATTTCCAGCGTACGTAATGCAATGGACGCTAACCTAGATGCTTTGGGCATTGAATATCAAAATTATGACGGCGCTACCAACCAAGCATCTCAATCAGAACAAATCAACACAGCCATCACAAGTGGCGCAAACCTGCTGATTGTAAACATCGTTGAAACTTCATCTCCAAACGCTGCACAAAATGCAGTGGATGCAGCAAAAGCTGCTGATATTCCCATCATTTTCTTCAACCGTGAAGTAGACGACGAAGTTATTGCTAGCTATGAAAAAGCAGCTTTTGTTGGAACAAACGCACCCGAAGCCGGACATTTGCAAGGCGAAATGATTGGTAATTTCCTTGTAGAAAACTATGAAGCAGTAGACCTAAACGGCGACGGAAGCATTTCTTATGTAATGTTCAAAGGCCAAGAAGGCAATGCTGAAGCCGAGGCACGCACACAGTTTTCTGTGGAAGATGCCGATATGATCTTGGAAGAAGCAGGCTTCTAACCACTAGCTTTCTATGACGAAAACAATGCCGACAAATATTTGGTAGACCAAGGCGGCAACTGGTCAGCTCAAGCAGCTTATGACTACATGGGACCCATCTTGGCAGCTTACTCCGAAGCTAACGGAAACATGGTAGAGCTTGTTATCGCAAACAACGACGGCATGGCTGAAGGCGCTATCTCCGGCCTGAATGACGCCGGCTACAACACAGGCGAAGAAGGCTCCACAGTAATTCCTGTGTTCGGTGTAGATGCAACTGATTCTGCAAAAGCTCTTATCGCTGACAGCATGATGAGCGGAACTATCATGCAAGACGCACAAGGCATGGCTGATACCATCTCCACATTGGTTGGAAACATTGGCGCAGGTGAAGACCTCATGGCTAATACAGACAGCTATAACGTAGATGACGGCGTTGCAAAAATCCGTGTACCTTATGGCATTTACACAGGCTAAAATTTTTAATAAGTAACATTTTACTGGAGGTCGGGTTGCTGCTATGTGGCAACCCGGCCACTATGTAAAACCTTCGTCTCAATACCGTTTGCATAATAAAATGAACGATGTTGAGACGAGAGTTTTATTTTAAGAACCGGTATATCTGAAGGGGGAAAAAGTATGCAAACACTACTTGAAATGCGTGAAATCAGCAAGTCATTTCCGGGTGTTAAGGCGCTGGACAAAGTGTCGCTGAATGTGCGTCCGGGTACAGTTCACGCACTGATGGGTGAAAACGGTGCCGGAAAATCGACATTGATGAAATGCTTGTTTGGCATTTACTATAAAGACGAAGGAAGTATATTTTTAGACGGAAAAGAAATAAACTTTAAAACGTCGAAAGAAGCCCTTGAAAACGGTGTTGCCATGGTGCACCAAGAGCTAAACCAAGCGCTGACACGTACCGTGATGGATAACTTGTGGCTGGGCCGTTATCCAAAGCTGGGCGGGATTATGGTAAGTGAAAGTATCATGAAAAAGCGCACACAGGAAATTTTTGAAGAGCTTGGTGTGACGACTATAAACCCGAATGCTGTGATGTCTACCATGCCGGTCTCTCAGAGACAAATGGTGGAAATTGCCAAAGCAGTTTCGTATAAATCGAAGATAATTGTTTTTGATGAGCCCACATCTTCACTTACCGAAACAGAAGTAGAACATTTGTTTGAAATTATAAATATGCTACGTGACAGAGGTTGCGGGATTATTTATATCAGCCACAAGATGGAAGAAATTTTGCGCATTTCGGATGACGTGACGATTATGCGTGACGGCACATGGGTGGACACACGCCCTGCAAGCGAGCTGACCATGGAAGAAATAATAAAGCTGATGGTAGGCCGCGAGCTGACAAATCGTTTTCCGCCTAAAGACAATATGCCCGGCGATGTGATACTAGATGTGGAAAACTTGTCAGGAAAATATACGCGCCTAAAAAATGCTTCATTCCAGTTGCGCAAAGGTGAAGTTTTAGGAATTGCGGGCCTGGATGGATCCGGGCGCACTGAACTGCTTGAAAATTTGTTTGGGTCAATGACACGCGACGGTGGAAAAATAACACTACATAATAAGCCGATTCAAAACAAAAATCCGAACGAAGCAATACGCAACGGGTTTGCACTTATCACAGAAGAAAGGCGTGCAACAGGAATTTTTGCCATACGAGATATCCGCGAGAACACCGTTATTTCAAACTTAAAGTCATATCTGGTGGGTGGCGTTTATCTAAGCGATAAAAAAATGAAAGCTGATACTGAATGGAGTATCAAAACTCTGCGCATCAAAACTCCGGGACAAAACACACAAATACGTTCCCTCAGTGGTGGCAACCAGCAAAAGGTTATTTTAGGACGCTGGCTTTTGACAAAACCGGAAGTACTACTGCTGGACGAACCCACACGTGGTATTGACGTGGGCGCAAAATATGAAATATATCAGCTGATTTTAAACTTGGCCAATGAAGGAAAAGGCGTTATCATGGTGTCTTCCGAGATGCCGGAGCTGTTGGGTGTGTGTGATCGAATTTTAGTAATGTCCGGCGGACAAGTTGCCGGCGAAGTAGACGCCAAAAGTACAAATCAGGAAGAAATTTTATCTTTAGCGGCAAAATATGCCTAAGGGGATGTGCCATAGGTGTATATGGAGTCATTTTTTGATAATGCAGCATGCGTTGATATGCGAAACATTGCGAGCTATAGGGAGGAAAAATTGTTATGCAAACAGAAAACACAACGGTTGAAAACAAAAAAATTGGTAAAAAACAAATAACAGACTTTTTGGTGAACAATGCACTTTTTATTTTGATGGGAGTTGCCATAATTTACATCGCAATAACTGAACCAAACTTTTTAACAGCGGCATCCATCATAAACATAGTTAGCCAAACAGCTGCATACTTGCCGGTTGCGCTGGGTGTGGCTGGATGTATTGTGCTGGCAGGTACCGATTTGTCGGGCGGACGTATGGTAGGCCTTAGTGCTTGTATATCGGCGTCGTTGCTGCAAGCTGCCGACACCGCCACAAAAATGTGGCCGCAACTGGGCACGTTACCTGTGCTACTTGTGATTCCGATTGCCATGCTGGTAGGTGCGGTTTTTGGCGCATTTAATGGATTTTTTGTAGCTAAGTTCAAGCTTCATCCGTTTATTGTTACTTTGGGTACTCAGCTTATTTTATATACACTGCTTTTACGCTATGTTCAGCTGGGCAACAATAAAGGTACTGCCATTTCAGGGCTTTCAGACGGCTACACTGACTTTGTTAAAGGCAGTTTGCCATTTTTGAATATTGCGGGAACACCCATTCCAAACTATGTGCTGTTTTCGATTTTGCTGGCGGTTATCATGTGGTTTGTTTGGAACAAAACTACGTTTGGAAAAAATATGTTTGCACTTGGTGCAAATGAAGAAGCGGCACGTGTATCCGGCGTGAATGTGCTAAAAACCACCGTAATGGTATTTGCGCTGGCAGGTGCACTTTATGGTTTCTCAGGATTTATCGAAGGCGCACGTGTGGGCTCAAACACAGCAAATACCGGCCTGAACTATGAGCTTGATGCTATAGCGGCTTGCGTTATCGGCGGTGTGTCATTTGTTGGCGGTATTGGTAAAATTCGTGGCATCATCATCGGCGTGCTAATGCTACGTCTCATATTTGTAGGGCTAAACTTTACCAGCGTACCGCAAGATTTACAATACCTAATCAAGGGCGGTATCATCTTGTTTGCTTGTGCTTTGGATATGAGAAAATATCTTGTGAAAAAATAAGTATGCAACTGTAAGAATTATAGATACTTCAAAAAATGGTGTGTACTGAAACAGTGCATGCCATTTTTGGGTTTTTGCGGAATAATTTGCATAGCAGCGCATTTTGTGGTATAATATTTAACGATTAATTTTATGGGCGGAGGCATGCAGATGAGTCTATATCGAGTGATTTTGGTGGACGATGAAGAGGAAATACGCGTAGGTGTCAGCCAAAAAATGCCGTGGAACAGCCTTGGGTTTGAGCTGGTGGGTGAAGCAGAAAACGGAAATGAAGCACTGGAGCTGTGCGAGCAGCTTCGGCCTGATGTTGTGCTGACAGATATTCAAATGCCGTTTATGGATGGCTTGCAGCTGTGTGGGCATCTGTCAAAGCGTCTGCCTGCAAGTAAGTTTGTTATTTTTTCGGGGTATGATGAATTTGAGTATGCAAAAAAAGCTATTCAGGTAAATGCGTCTGAATATATATTAAAGCCAATTCATGCATCAGAGCTTTCGCTGGTGTTGCAGCGGCTGAAAGAACAACTGGACAAAGAAAGGGCCGAGCGCCGAGATACTGAAAGCCTTAGGCTGAGATATGAAGAAAGCTTGCCGATTTTACGTGAGCTGTTTTACGTACAAATGCTGGATGGAAATCTATCGCAAGATCAAATGAAAGAGCGAGCAAAGCGATATCAAATTGATTTATCATCCACTTATTTTGCCGTGGCACTGGTACATATGGAAATAAACAGTGAAGAACGCGAGCTGTTGGCCATTTCGGTAAAGGCTTTGTTTTCTGAACATTTTCAAGACTCGCCATATACATGCCATATTTTTTTATATAATGATCAAATGGCGTTGCTACTGGGTTTTTCAAAAGAATTGCCCATAAATGATCTTATAGATAGGTTTAACCGTGGATGTAAGCTGTGTAAAAGCTACTTAGGAATAAAAGTGAGTGTAGGTCTTGGCAAAGTAAGCTGTGGAATACAAGAGCTGGCATTGGCACGTGAGGGTGCTGTTGCAGCGCTAGGTTATCGTGTGTTGCTGGGCGCAGAGCGCACTTTGTATATTGGAGATGTAGAGCCACATCATCAAGACAGCCTGTCCTTAAGCGAACAGAAAGAAAGTGCACTGGTTAGTGCCATAAAGCTGGGCACGCAAGACGATGTAAGTAACCTAGTGGAAGAGCTTTTGTCGCCGTTGCACGAACAAAATTTGTCTTTAGCGCAGCTGCAACTGTATTTTTTAGAGATTCTCACTGCACTTTTGCGTCTGAGCCGTATGTCAGGTGTTGAGATGTCAGCGGTGTTTGGGGCTGATTTTTCAGGAAGTGTGCATATTTCCGACTTTGCCTCACCCAAGGAAATGGCCGATTGGGTTTTGATGCGCTGCCTTTGTCTGCAACAACTTATTGAACAAAAGCGTACAGATATCGCCGGGCTGTCCATTGAAAAGGCAAAGCTGTTTATCCAGGCAAATTATGCACAGCCGGATTTGTCGGTAGAGATGCTATGTGGTCATCTTCACTTGAGTCCGGCATATTTCTCCACGTTGTTCAAACGGGAAACCGGCATGAGCTTTACATCGTATGTCACAGAGGTGCGCATGGAGAAAGCGTCGGTGTTATTACGCAGTGGCGATGAAAAAACCTATCAGATTGCCCAGAGGGTGGGATATGTAGATGCAAATTATTTTAGTTATGTCTTTAAGCGGCATTTTGGATTGTCACCCACGAAATATCGGAGCAGTTAAACCGCAAAAAGTGAGGGCAGGCGTATGCGTATGTTTTGGGAGGCATGGAGCACCCGGCTGAAAAACTATTATCGTAAATCAAGTATTCAGCTGATTTTATCGGTGTCTTTTACGGTTGCTTCTATTTTGGGTATGGTGCTCTTAGGCATGTCGTTGTTTTTGCGGTTTACAGCGCTTAGTAATGCGCAAACAGCCACAAACAGCCTACAGATTGTAGAGCAGGTAAGCCTTAGCCTAAACAGCTATTTGCGGGATATGATGAGCGTTTCAGATACCATGTATTACAACGTAATAAAAAATACAGACCTTGATAATGATGATTTTCAAGATGAAATGATGCTGCTATATGAAAACAGTCAAGAGTCACTGGTGTCGATTGCGGTATTTTCTGTGGATGGAAAACTTGTGGATGCAACACCGCTATCCACGTTTAAAAACAGTGCGGCACCCGCTAAAGAAGAATGGTTCATCCAAGCAACACAGCGTATTGAAAACCAGCATTTTTCCACGCCACATGTGCAAAACTTGTTTGTAGACACAAACAATTCTTTTCGCTGGGTGGTGTCTTTAAGCCGCTGGGTGGAGCTTAACTATGGTGGAAGCACAGAAGATGGTGTGCTTTTAGTCGACATGAATTTTGAAGAGATTGCTCAAATTTGCGGCGCAAGTGTTTTACCAGAATCAGGGTATCTTTACCTAATGGACAGCGATGGAGAACTGATTTATCACCCACGCCAGCAGCTGATTTATTCAGGACTCATGCAAGAAAACAACGAACAAGCGGCAGAATATGCGGATGGCAACCACGGAGAGATTTTTTTAGATCAAGCAAGACAGGTGACAGTAAAGACAATAGGCTACACCGGCTGGAAGCTGGTGAGTGTGGTGCCCACAGATAGCCTTTTTTCTGATTACAATCAGCTGGTATTATTTTTCTTTTTTGTGGTTTTGTTTTCGGTATTTTTATTGATATTTGTCAATTTGCGCATATCAGAGCGTATATCGATTCCAATAAAAACTTTAGATAAAGCGGTTAAAGAACTGGAAAAAGGTGTGCAAGACGTTTCGCTTTCGGTGAATGGACCGTATGAAATTGAACATCTTAGCAATTCTGTACAGTCGATGGTATCAACCATGAATCATTTGATGGAGGATATCATAAAGCAAGAAAAACAAAAAAGGCGCAGTGAGCTGGATGT
>CAYIZZ010000077.1:0-11279 GCA_964367945.1 uncultured Oscillospiraceae bacterium
TCGGCACATCAAAAGCTGCCAAACGTGTAGCGTTTTGCCATTTATATTTTAATGTTATCGGCACCAGCCTATTTATTATCGGCATTTATGCTATCCAGTTGTCATTTGGTTTCCCCGGCTGGGAAAGCTCCATAAACAGAGGCGATGTGGCTAACTTCCATTTACTTTTCAATGTAGTTGCCACTTTGATATTCCTTCCTTTCTCAAAGCTCTTGGTGCGGCTAGCCGAATTAACTGTACGCGACAAAGAGGATACCACATATCCCGAACTCGAAGTTACAGCTTTAGATGAACGTCTTTACAACAGCCCTTCTGTGGCTTTGGTTCAAGCACATAAAGCCGTTGGAAAAATGGCTAATGTAGGAATCCTTATGCAGGCAGATTCTGTAAACAACTTAGTGAACTATAATCGTGAAATGGCCGACTTAACCACGAAAAGAGAGGCCGTCATTGATCAGCTGGAAGTGAAAATATCCAACTACCTAATCAATATGCCCAGTAGCGAGCTCAGCGCGGAAGAAAGCAAAGAAGTCACAAAACTGCTGGGATTCATCACAGAGTATGAACGTATTGGTGATCATTTCATCAACATTTTGGATAGAGGCGGCGAAGTATTCGACAAAGGTATTCGTTTTTCAATGGAGGCACAAAACGAACTTGGTATTTTGAATGAAGCCATTGGCGAAATATTAACCATAACCGCACAAGCCTTCGAAAAGGAAAGTGATGAAATTGCACGCAGGGTTGAGCCACTGGAAGAAACAATCGACGCCATTTGTCACACGTTGCGTGACCGCCACATAGCACGTCTTAAAAACGGTATATGTAACATGGATGCCGGCATCGTATTCCTAACAGTACTTGCCGACTACGAACGTATTTCCGATCACTGTTCTAACATCGCTACCCGTCTTTTAGCTTACGCAAACGGCACTGAAGATGTACACACCTTCCACAAAGAACTTCAAACCATTGCTCAAAATGAAGAAAACGAATTAAGAGTTCAGTATAATTTGAAATATTTCTGCCGTTTGTAATATCTTTATTTAAACGATTTTAAAAGCCTACTAATTTTATAGTTAGTAGGCTTTTTTATATATTTGTTTTAGGCAACAAAAAAGAGCCGCAAAAGCGACTCTTCTTTTGTTTTCACATTATTTCTTTTCTGACAAGCTGAAACGTTTTTTGAAGCGATCAACACGCCCACCGGAATCTACCAGCTTTTGTTTACCGGAGTAAAACGGATGGCATATGTTACAAACCTCAACACGAATTTCAGAGCTTGTGCTTTTTGTTTCAAATGCATTGCCACAAGCGCAATTCACTTTGCACAGCTCATACTTAGGATGGATGCCTTCTTTCATCTTTTTCACCTTGCTTTCTATTCACTAACGCGCTGTTTACCCCGCTGTGGATAGCGTTTTGGGAAACAGTGTTTTCCCTAAGCTTAAATACTTAGGCATAAATACTATACTACAAAACAGTGAAAATTGCAAGTACAAATTAAATACTGCCTATATCTTTACTATATTTCACAGATCATCCCTCTGTATCAGATCTATAATACTTACAAAATGTGTTTATATATTCTTTAGGATTTGCATTTTTCAAAAATACATAATTAAACTCACGAACTATCGGATGACTTTGAATGGAAAATGTTGCAATATCATCTTTATGTGCGTCTGCTATCGACTGATACACAAAAGATATACCACCTTGCTCTTTTACAATTTCTTTTATCATTGAAAACCCACTGACGCATAGCCTGCGTTTAAAGCCTGAAACCGTATGGTTACCACTATATAATAACTGCTCCAAAATATCACGTGTTCCCGAGCCTTTTTCACGTATTACTATTGTCTGCTGCATTGCTTCTTCCCATGTAATACACCTGTTTGCAAATGGATGATTTTTGCTACATATACCTATAAACACATCTTTTTTCAAAAGTACGTGCCCATAATCTTCTTTATTGAAAAAGCCTTCCACAAGTGCAAAATCCAAATTGTTATGGTCAATCAAATGCAATAAATGCTCTGTGTTATCTACAACAAACGTCACATCTCCGTCATATTCCCGAATCATCTGTTGTATGGATGATGCCACAATATACTCCCCAATAGTTTTAGTGGCTCCGATACGAATATGCGACGTTTTAGTGGCCGAAAGCTTTTCTTTTATTAGGCCGTCATTATAGCATGCAGCCCTGGCATATTGCTCCAAAAGTTCACCTTGAGCCGTTTTTGACAAACGTTTTTTGTCATATACAAATAATCTACACCCGTATTGCTTTTCTAAAAACTGAATATGCTGAGTAACCCCGGGCTGGGTCATACTCAACTCTTCTGCACTTATTCGATAGTTCATAGTATCGCACACCTTCAAAAATGTGTGAAGACGATAATCAAGCATCATCCACCTCTTTCATAAGTATAGCTTATCACAAACACTCTATCAATTATGTTATTTTAAAACACCCTGTTCGTCAATACCAATATCCAAAATACAGCACAATCTATTGATATTTTCAAAATATGGGTGTATTCTGAATGATATAACATGTACGCACTATATAGGAGATATTCATGCAAACCTCATACAAAGAGCCTGCCGGTATAGCAAATTCTTCCATAACAGAGAAAAAAAGTGAATTTATCGCACATCTTTCGCCTGCACATAGTGAGGAAGATGCCTTATCTTTTTTAGAAAAAGTTCGCTCAGAACATCGTAAGGCAAACCATAATGTGTATGCATATTTGCTTAAAAAAGATAACCGCGCACGTTATTCTGATGACGGTGAGCCTTCTAAAACAGCCGGATACCCCGTTTTGTCGGTTATAGAACATTCCGAGATTGTAAACATGATTATAGTTGTGACACGATATTTTGGCGGTGTAAAACTTGGCACAGGCGGACTTGTCCGAGCATACACTAAGGCCGCACAAGCGGTGATTTCTTGCGCCGATATAGCATGTGTACGCAGCGTGGTAAAGATTTGTTTATGCATTCCTTACTCTTTGTACGACACCTCTCACAAGCTTTTGTGCGAATATAACACACGATTTCCAAGCGAGCCCATCTTTGCCGATTTTGTCACCATTAATGGTATACTCCCGGCTGAAGATGCCCCTGCCCTTTCTTTAGATTTCACCGAAATATTACGTGGCGGAGATGGATTATCCATTAGCCAGCCATTTTTTGATGTTTGGTAACTACTTTTTCGCACTTATGAAGTCTATCCTTATTTTCTTGTGGAGGATAATGTTTTGTGATATAATATTTATAATAAAAATTTTATGTATTGGAGAGATTCACCAATGTCTTCAAACCCTTATCCTACAGCAAAAGATGAAGTACGTGCGTTATTTTTCGATATTGATGGAACTTTATTAAATCCCGCCACACATCGCATTCCACACAGCGCTATCACATCACTGAATAACGCTAAAAAATCCGGCTATCATATCTATTGTGCCACCGGTAGACATGCATCAGAGCTTCGTCATATCGAGCAACTAGCCGATATTCCTATAGATGGTTTCATCACCTCCAACGGGCAATACTGTAAAGATGGTGATAAGCTAATATACGCTTTACCCATTCCAAAAAATGATCTTGTCACTTTATACGAATATTCACAGAACAGTAATATACCTTGTCTTTTTGCCACAGATACTGATATGTATATAACACAAATCAACGATTTAGTACGATATTGTTATAATCATTTTGATATAACCCTGCCTCCGATAGCCACTTTGGCAGATTATGTTGACAGTCAAATTTTCCATATAGGTCTTTATTGTAAAAAAAGTGCTGGCACTCCTGATATTTTAAAAAAATTAAAAAATTGTACTTATACCACCTGGATGAACACAGACACTTTATGGTGTATTGATGTTATTCCAAATGGCGGTGGAAAATGGAATGGCGTCACACGCATGGCAAATCATTTAGGTCTTCTTCCAAATGAAGTAATGACTTTTGGCGACAATGACAATGATATTGATATGCTGGAAAATGCAAAATATTCCGTGGCTATGCTTAGCGGCACAAGTGGCGCAAAAAAAGCAGCCGGATATATAACGCAAACTCTTGAAGATGACGGAATTGCCAAAGCACTTAATCATTTGTTGGGAATTTCGATGGAATAATTTCCGATATACCATCATAAAAATAAGGGGATTATATTATGCAAAATGTTATTGTAGAAGTTTGTTGTAACTCGGTAGAGGATGCCTTTACCGCAAAATCCGTAGGCGCAGACCGTATCGAGCTTAATTCAGGGCTACTTCTTGGCGGTTTAACTCCCAGTGTAGGCGAAATGATGATAGCTAAAGAAGCTGATATTTGTACCATGGCCATGGTACGTCCCAGAGAGGGTAGTTTTTGTTATACCGACAGAGAATTTGCCGTGATGTTGCACGATGCAAAAGCCCTTATTGAGGCCGGAGCCGACGGTATCGTGTTTGGTATCACTCACGCAGACGGTACAGTTGATAAAGAACGCAGTGCTGAAATGATGCGTGTTATCGGCGACAAGCAAAGCGTGTTCCACCGTGCTATAGACAAAGTACCTGACTGGCGCAAAGCACTTGACACATTGATGGAGCTGGGTGTGACCCGCATTTTAACCGGTGGTCAAGAGCATAATGCCATAGATGGCGCGGCCACATTGCGTGAAATGATGGCGTTCACAGATGGCCGCCTTGAGATTTGTCCCGGCGGCGGTGTGCGCCCTCACAATGTAGTGGAGCTTGTGGAAAAAAGCGGTTGCAATCAGGTTCATACCTCCATGCGGAAAAACTTCATCGATGCTTCCGGCCGCGCTCCTGCACCACTTGAAGATTCTATTGCCCCACGAGGCGATATCCACATTGCTTGTGATGCACCACGCATCAAGGAAATGCTTGAAAACCTCGGCCGGTAATTATATTTCAGTCTTATACACCCTATCAAAACCAAATGATAACTCATCTGTTTTGATAGGGTATTTTTATTGACATTTTCTATGAAAATAGGTAAAATTATTAATTGTATTACTTAAGTGTGAATAATGTATGAGCAAAATTAATTTTCATCCAATCGGGAGGGTTTATCATGGAAAAACGTGAAAGTTTTGGATCACGGCTGGGTTTTGTCTTGATTTCTGCCGGATGCGCCATAGGTATTGGCAACGTTTGGAGGTTCCCATATATCACCGGACAATACGGCGGAGCTGCTTTTGTTTTAGTTTATCTTGTGTTTTTATTTATTTTAGGTTTACCGATAATGGTCATGGAGTTTGCCGTTGGTCGTGCAAGCCAAAAAAGCATTGCAAAGTCTTTTCAAGAGCTCGAGCCCGCCGGTAGCAAATGGCATATTCATGGTTTCTTTGGCATTGCCGGAAACTACTTACTCATGATGTTTTATACCACAGTTTGTGGGTGGATGCTTTCATATTTTTACAAAATGATAACAGGTGTTTTTGTCGAAAAATCTCCTGATGAAGTAGGCGCGGTGTTTGGCGCTTTGATCGCTAATCCTTTGGAGATGACCATTTGGATGATTCTTTCTGTTTTAATAGGTTTTGGTGTTTGCTCTCGCGGTCTTCGTAACGGCGTAGAAAAGGTGACAAAATTTATGATGTTATGCCTTTTAGGACTCATGCTTGTGCTGGTTTTTCGCTCTGTCACGCTTGACGGTGCTTCAGAAGGTCTGCGTTTTTATCTTCTTCCTGATTTTGGAAGAATGGCCGAGCAAGGTATTTTCACTGTGATTTCTGCTGCAATGGGTCAGGCATTTTTCACACTTAGCATTGGTATTGGTTCTATGGCCATTTTTGGTAGCTACCTAAACAAAAAACATACCCTTACCGGTGAAGCTATCAGCATCACCTTGCTTGATACACTTGTAGCTCTGATGGCAGGCCTCATCATTTTTCCAGCAGCTTTTGCATTTGGTGTTGACGCTGGCGAAGGTGCTGGACTTGTGTTTGTCACTTTACCTAACATTTTCAATCAAATGACCGGTGGGCAAATTTGGGGCACATTATTTTTCCTCTTTATGTCTTTCGCCGCCTTATCTACTGTTATCGCTGTATTTGAAAATATTATATCATTCGGTATGGATTTGTTTGGATGGAGCAGGAAAAAGACAATATTGATCAATATTGTACTGATAATTTTACTATCTCTCCCTTGTATTTTAGGTTTTAATGTTTTATCGGAATTCCAGCCATTTGGCGAGGGTAGTGTCGTCTTAGATTTAGAAGACTTTATCGTATCCAATAATTTGCTTCCTTTGGGCTCGCTAGTCTACCTGCTATTTTGCACCACTCGTTATGGTTGGGGTTTTGACAAATTCACCGCAGAAGCAGATACAGGCGATGGAATTAAATTCCCAAAATGGGCACGAGTTTATGTCACATACATACTTCCAGCCATTGTTATTTATATTTTCATTCAAGGATATATCACAAAATTTTTCGGATAAACAATCCCTAAACTTTTGCGATTTTAATCGTGCTTAATTTCAGCTACTATTGGAATACATAGCAGGTAAATACAATATCTCTCAGTGCATATCTATAACTTATAAAAACAGATAACTTATCAAGTCATTCCGACTTAAATATAGTCATCTGTTTTATATTTTAACGCCTCGAACCCATGCCCCTCACTTTGAGATTTATTTTTACGTTGTCACATTTGAAAAAACATGGTAAAATATCAATAGTAACCAAGGAGATTTTGTGCGTTATGACAAAAGTAATAATAAACGCTGATGAGTTGCGCAGAATTCAATTAGTACAATTAGAACTTTTAAAAGAAGTCGACCGCATTTGCAAAGTGCATAATATTAAATATTGTATTATTGCCGGCACACTACTCGGCGCAGTACGCCATGGTGGTTACATCCCATGGGATGATGATGCCGATGTAGCTATGCTTCGTACGGAATATGATAAATTCACGCATGCTTGCAAAAACTCTCTTAATACAAAACTGTTTTACTTTCAAGACAACGAACATACACCCGGATACCGATGGGGTTATGGAAAGCTACGAAAAAAAGGCACACAATTTGTGCGCCTCAATCAAGAGCATATGCCATACGAGCAAGGTGTTTTTATAGATATATTTCCGCTGGACTATGTCCCAATGAATAAAGCAAAAAGGCTGGTACATAATATTCACTGCACCTATGTTCGAAAACTGATGTGGGCAGAAGTTGGGAAATATTCTGAAAAAAACCAGATAAAACGCATGGTATATACAGTAATGGGTCTTGTTTCAGAACAAGGTGTGAAAAACAGGTATAGAAATCTCAAAGAAAAAAGCAACCGTGACTCCAGCTCACAACTTGTTCGTATTCTTACTTTTCCCACACCCAAAAACGGCTACTACGGCTATTACAAAAAATGGTACACCCAGCTTTCTGATATCCAGTTTGAAGGATACAGTTTTCCTGCAGCTAAAGATTATCATGAGTATCTTAGCTTCAAATTTGGTAAGTATATGCAGCTACCTCCAAAAGAACAACGAAAAGTACATCCTGTTAGCTGTTTGAAAGTTTGAACACCACATTGTGTTTCTCAACACCTTAGATATCACATTTTCAAAAGCGTCCCCTACTACTTTTTCAAAAGTGTAATACAGTCTAAATCCGGTATATCCCAATTTATCACTTTTTGTTCTACAACTTCAAATCCAGCTTTGTATGATAAGTATGCAAATAATTCTTTGCTCATAAAATTTCGTCCGCCCGATGAAGTAATAAATGAGCTTTTATAATCCTTATAATTATTTGAATGATGAAACAACGCAAAGCTACTTTTTTTCAAAACTCGATATATATCTATCAAATATTCGTTAATATCCAATAGTTCAAAATGAACCATTGAATCATATGTAAATAAAGCCGTATATTTCGCATTTTCTATTTCTTCCAAATTAAAGCCGTTATTTTTATAGTAATTAATTTTACTATTATTCCCAAACCTTTTTTTACATATATCAATGTTCTTCTGCAAAATATCAACCAATAAAATATTATTTGCTTTTGCTTCATACATAGGCACATGCCTACCTCTTCCACAAGCAAGTTCTATAATATTATTTGTATCCAACTTATCAAACATTTTTCTGAATGGTGATTTTTCATTCCAAAAAATGTCTAATCCACTTTGTGTTTCCGCATTTTTAAAATAAGTTTCCATGTTGAATTCATGATGATGCGCACAATATTCTCTAGCAAGCTCAATGTCTTGTGATAATAAATCCTGAAGTGATTCATAATATTTAGAATTGTCATTCATAAACATTTCTATAAGTGATCTACGAGTTGCTCCGTCTAATATCGAAACTAAAAAAGGCACCTCGATTTCTTTTGCCTTTTCATATGACAGTACCGGTTTATCGCAATACGATAAAAACTCACCTGAAGCTCTTTCGTCGCAAAAAGCCACCACATATTTTTGTAAGTTTTTCATTGCGAGAAAGTCATATATACTTTTGCCTCTTGTTCCTGTCCCGTAAATGACTATTTTTTCCATTAATAATAACCCTCACAAGGCCTACAATTATCGTTTTCCAAACTCTTGACAGACCCTTTCAACATCACATATTAGTTTCATCAAAATTCGCCTGCCACGCTTACGTAATACTTTTCAAGAATTCTACAGATTCTTGCGCGCGTTTTCTCAATATTTCATCATGCCATGTTCTTTTACAATGATGAATTGTGACAGTATTTTCACTCGTCATATATTCATCGATCCAGTGATGATATCCGCACATCATATCAAATGGTAACACAATATAATCGTCATGAACACTATATTTTCCACTAATTTTAAACTCCACATCCTTTAAAACAGGATACTGATACTCTGTACATGGCCTAGCATTTATGTCCCCATTTTCTAAAACAAACTTGAAATCATCGTAATAATCTCGCATTTTTTTTATTAATGGATGCTCTTTCATAGCACCAAATCCATTACCTAAATTCGGCTTTAAAGAAGCATTAATACTAAAAAAAGCTTTATAACAAAGTAATGGAATAAGTGAATTCATAACTTCCACATCTGTATCTAGATATATGCCACCTTGACTACAAATGATATCAAGTCTTGCGTAATCAGGCACAAATCCCCATCTTTTTTGTTCATATGCTTCTTTCATATATAAACTTTTTGTTATATCATAGTTATTTTCGTTCCATTGTATCACTTCAAAATCAGGACATTTTTGCTTCCAACCGTCAATATACCGCTGAAACTCTTTAGGAATTTCTTTTTTCCCAAACCAGCAGTAGTGTATTTTTTTAGGTATTACTTGCTCCTTATTTGAATAAAGATGTACTTTTTCACCTATTTGTAATGATCTTAATAAAAGAAGCTGCAAAAAACAAACATCGATTTGCCCGAGTACTTTTTCAGAGTTTAAATCATCATATATTTCTTTACATGCCAAGGTTGATATTACAATAATATCGCCTTTTTTTATTGCCTTTATCATATCATTTTTTGAAACAATTGGTACTGCCTGTGATTGAACTTCAACTTTCTTTCCATGCTTGTTTTTGTCGTTATCTACAAAAACCAATCTGTCTGAACTCATTCCGAAATCACACGCAAAATCGGCAAAGTCTTTGCCCATTGCACCTGCTCCAAAGCAATAACAAACACAACTTGAATCATTCACATGTTTTATTATCTTATCAATATCAAATGTCGATTGTATAATCATCAATTATAGCCTTTCGATTTGATTTTCATAAGTGTTCTTATACTCTGTTCTTATCGCCTACTGTATCAACATATCCATCGACGCAAATATCTCGCTTATCATTACTTTTTCTTTGCTCTAAGTATTTTTCCATGACTCCGGCTATTGCGATACTTTCATTTTGGTGTAGGCGATCTACACCTTCTTTATATCCATTTATTTTAGCCACAAACTCGGCCAATTCATATCTCAGGCCACTTGCCTGAAAATTCACTGGATGTTTTTGATTTTTCCTTGTGTCTTCAAAACACACTTCAAACTCTTTCATCAACCACCATGGCGACTTTGCTAAAATATATCCATCAGTTCCACTGATTAATAGTTGTCCGTCTGATTTTATCCCTAGCCCTGTTTTTGAAGTTGCAAATCCATTTTGAAATATAAAGTTTGCTTTTGTGTAAATATCAATGCCATTTTCAGCTAAAATACTATCAAAACGAACATCTTTATATTCTGTACCCATTAGCTTCGTTATTGCCATCAAGTTGTAGCTGGCAAGTTCGGTAAAACTTCCACCGTATTCTTCATCGGTAAGCTCTCTAAGCATTTGCGAGTATGGTATCTTAGTAAAACAAGCCTCCACATCACGCACATTACCTATAACTCCGCTACGAACAATTCCCATTAGTTTCACAAATCCCGGTGCGTAAGCGATTTTTATTGCTTCCATAAGCACACAGCCCTCTTCTTCTGCCAAGTCAAAAGAGTGCTGTGCTTGCGCTCTGGAAAGGACCATAGGCTTCTCACACAATACATGTTTTTTAGCTTTAAGTGAACGTATGATGTACTGATAATGAGTCTCATGTGGAGACGCAATGTACACCGCATCCACATTTTGCAAAAACTCATCAAAATTGTCATGATATCCAATAAAATGCGCTTTTGCAAACTGTTTCGCACTTTCTATACGAGGATTAAAAACACTAGTCACTTCTATTCCACTAACATATCTTGACTCACTGAAAAAACGTGCGGTGATCCTACCCGAGCCCACAATTCCTACGCGAATAAGCGGATATTTATTAGCCCTTATGGATGTGCTGGAAATATTGTGAGTGCGATCTAAATAGACCACCTCACAATACTGTTTTAGGTAGTCGAAATCCCCCATCCAGTCCGAACCAATGGCAAAAATATCTACACCGTATTTTATAATATCTTCCAGTTTTTGCCCTGTATGATCTTCTGTAATAACCTTATCTGCATATCCGCTTTTTTCCACACCTAGACACCGTGCCAAATGTGGCTCAATCACATTTAACTTGCCACGAGACTCGTCATAATGATCAGTAGTGACTCCCACAATCAAGTAATCACCCAGTTGCTTTGCACGCTCTAACAGCCTTCGATGCCCTTCATGAAACATATCAAATGATCCGTATGTGATCACTTTCTTCATACAGCATTTCACTTCCATATGCGTATTTTTATACTATGTCGCTTTTTACTCCCACTCTATTGTGGAGGGTGGCTTTGTCGTGCAATCATATAGTATTCTGTTCA
>CAYIZZ010000078.1:0-11163 GCA_964367945.1 uncultured Oscillospiraceae bacterium
CCTATGATATCTGTCCACAGCTTGTTTACCCCGTCGGCCACAATAACTTTCTTTGCAAGCCCGAAAATAAACAGCGTGATTCCTTCGTCTACCCTGTCTAGAGTAACACGATTTTTATATATGTGCAGTCGTTCGTTTATTTCAGAATATCTAACGATAGGCCCAGCTATCAATTGTGGGAACATCACCACATATGCGCCGAAGTTTATGATGTTTTTCTCACTGCGTACTTTTTGACGATACACATCAATGGTGTAACTCATTGACTGGAATGTATAAAAACTGATGCCCAGTGGCAACACAAAGTTTTGTATCAGTGGTATATCTGCACTAAAAATCGAGTTTGTGTTTGATATAAAGAAGTTTGCGTATTTGTAATATACCAGCATAGACAAGCTACCGACTATTGAAATAACCAAAAACACACGTTTTAGCTTATCTCTGTCAGAAAACTTGTCTATAAACAGGCCGCAAACATAGTTTATCACTATTACCGTGCACATAATCCAAAAGAACTTTGCCTCGCCCCAGCAATAAAAGACCAAACTGCATAAAAACAACGTGCCGTTTTTAAACTTTGGTGGACTTAAATAATACAAAAGTAGGGTGATGGGCAAAAACCTAAACAAAAATAAAATGGTGCTGAACAGCATAATATTTCCTCACAAACAAACACCGGTCACAGCCTATGGTAAGCGTAGGCAAAACCGGTGCTGTATATTTTCTGCCAATGTGCCTTTTTTCTAGCAAATCATTGTTTAAAACATCATTTCAAACAACGCTTATATTACAGTGTTGACATTGCGCTTTCGATTGCAGCGTCCAGTGCCTCCCAGTCGCCCACAGCCGATACAGCATAAACTACATAGTTTCCTTTTACTTCTATGCGTGCTTGCTCGATATTATCACGTGCACCGGCAAACTCTGCATAATCCTCGTTGCCAAGAGCAAAGTCACGATAAGATTCAAGCTCACTCATCACTGTCTCGGCAGTGCCTTCGGTAGCCTCTATCAAAATCACAGCGCCGCCGTTTTCAATTACCAGTTGTGACTGCACGCCTACAAACTGCACAACATTATCAGCTGTAATACCCCCTGCCACAAGATCCATCTCTATCATGTCGATGGTAGTGCCCAGGCCTGCCGCTTCTGCCAGCTGTGCAACCAAACCTGAAAGATCTACCATTATCGCCTCCACAGAAGAAGCCTCTTGCATTTCGGAAGATGCTGCAGGTGCCTGCGATGACGAAGGTGCCACTTCAGAAGCCGAAGCCGGTGCTGCGGAAGATGCGGCCTCTTGGCTGCCACAAGCCGCCAAAACTACGCTGAAAAGTGCTAAAACCAGCATAAGGGATACGATTTTTTTCATTATGATAACCACCTTTTGTTGTGTTTATAATACAATTTTATTGTAAAGATTCAGAATAGTATAACAAATAATATAATACATTATTTCACCTAAATACGCAAGCAAAAATCACGGCTGACATCTTTCTGAAAACAAACAAACACATAATACTTTCTTGTGTTTTTCAATCTGCGCTGTAAAATGCTTGACAGGTGACTTTATACAGGCATAAGATGAGAAGAACACACATTGTATTTTAAAGAGGTTTTTTATGCTGAAACATTTGCGTAAATTATTGGCGGGCACAGTAGCGATATCGCTGTGTCTTTTATCTTCGTGCGCAAGCCAGGCAAAGATGTATACCGCCTCTACCTTTGCCATGGATACAATGATAAGCCAGCAGGCATACGGCGAAAATGCTACCGCCGCAATGCAAGAAGTGAACATCGCCTTGGCGGATTTCGACGCACAGATGTCTTTATATAACCCAGACAGTGATATTTCCGCTATAAACCATTCCGCAGGTATTGCGCCTGCCAGCGTGTCGCCGCAAACTGTATCGTTGCTTGAAGATACTCTTGCCTTATCACAGCAAAGTGAGGGTGCATTTGCTGTAACTATTGCGCCGCTTAGCCTTTTGTGGGGTGTCACCTCTGACTCGCCTAAAGTCCCAAACGAGGCAGAAATTGACGCATTACTGCCTTTGGTGGACGACACTGCTGTGGATGTTTATGACACTTCTGCTTATCTTTCACAACCCGGCATGGCGCTGGATTTGGGCGGTGTTGCAAAGGGTGCCGCGTGTGACATAGTTAAGGAGATTTATACAAAAAACAGCATCGACAGTGCTCTTGTTTCCATCGGTGGTAATGTGTACGCACATGGCACAAAACCTGATGGTACAGCATTTCGGGTAGGGTTTCGTGACCCAAATCGTTCAGACGATTCCTACATCGCCGCTGTTGAGATGACAAACGAAGTACTGGCGATATCGGGTGGATACGAGAGGTTTTTTGAGATAGACGGTAAACGATATATCCATATTTTAGATCCGCAAACAGGATATCCAGTAGAAAATGATATCATCAGTGTCGGTGTGATAAGCGAGATTGGAACCGAGGCCGATTTTTGGTCTACCGCTTTGTTTGTGGCAGGAAGCGAAAAAACTATCAACTACATGCAAAACGGCGGAAAAGCCATTCTTTTAGATAGTTACGGGACGTTATACGTCTCGGCATCGTTAAAAGACAAGTTTGAGATGTCCACCTCGGAGTATACTGTAGAGTTTGTGGAGGAAGTTCTATGAAACCATCACCTGCTTCGACAGTGGCATTCAGCGGGGTCATGTTTGCTTTAGCATTAGTTTTTTCATGGCTTGAAAGCTACATTGCGCCCATGCTCGGCCTGCCACCCGGTGTAAAAATAGGCCTTGCAAACATTGTGGTATTATATATGCTTTTGTTTTCATCACGAAAGCAGGCATTTTTTCTTGTAGTGCTAAAAGCTGGGTTTTCATTTTTGACACGTGGTACGCTTGCCTTTGCACTCAGCTTGTGTGGTGGAATTTTATCATTCTTGGTCATGCTGATAATATTGCCACATATAAAAAAAATCGGTGTGTTTGTGCTATCTATCAGCGGCGCCTTGGCTCATAATATCGGGCAACTATCGCTTATATGGGTGATTTTCGGTACATTTTCTTTGTATTATGCGCCTATTTTGATTATTTCAGGTGTTGCAATGGGACTTTTAACTGCTTTTTTACTGCATGTGTTGCTTACTCACTTTCCAAAACATGGCGGATATTGATTCTAGAGATTTTCTTAGTCATTTTCACAAGTTTTGATTTCGATTTTTGTTTAAAACGCTCTTGATTTACGCTTCTTGTGATGGTATAATAATATTCGTTCACTGGTATATGGGGGTTTAGCTCAGCTGGTTAGAGTGCCTGCATCACACGCAGGAAGTCTGGGGTTCGAGTCCCTAAATCCCCACCAGCAGCATGACGCTGTACAAAAAAAGACATCGAGTAAAGCTCGGTGTCTTTTTTATGTTTGCAGTAATGTGTTTTCAAGATACACGTTAATTGACCATGCTAGGTATTAATGTTATACTTTTTATGAAATTTCATCTATAATTTTACGTGAGGTATTATGTATGAAAAAGAATATATTAGTTTTGCTTATCGCTTTAATGGTTTTATTTTTTACTGCATGTTCCGACGCGGATGCTGACTCACCTCAAGCACAATCGGCTTCGAATACAGAGACTTCTTCTGCGCCTGCTGAAGAAAGTATGTCCACTGCGCAAAGTGTACCCACTGAAAGCACTGTGCACATCGAGTTCAACAACAGAGAATACAATGAAATCAACGTAATAGAAATCCCTACATTTGTAGGTAGCAGTGCCGAAATACCGGCTATGAACAAAGCTATAGAAGACACCGTTGGCGTGATGATGGCTAATGTTCAAAGCGATGGTGGGGTTGATATCATCTCGTACCCTGTCACGTCTGAATATTATATACAAGTTGTTACACGTTATATGTCTTATCCCACATATGGTACACATGGTTCCATCGTCACGGTAAATTATGACAAAGACCAAGACAAATATATCACTTTAGATGATATGCTTGCTATTCTTGATCTTGATGAGCTTGATATTTTAACCGTGGCCGCAGACCAATATGTGCCTGAATCAGACGGCCTCACCATATCAGAAGGCGAAGTTTTAGGCTATCTTATCCATGACGCCGGCGATGATTCTATCATAGAATTTTTCATTGCTTTCACCATCGATAACCCCGACGCAGAACCATGGACGTATCTATTTAGTTTTAAGCCGCTTGATGAAAACGGGAATGTCACTGTTTTGACCATGCTTGATCCTAACGTGATAGTAGACCCATCTATGGCAGATGTCATTGATCCTCCCTTGCTGGCAAACACTCTCGCCAGCCAATATTCCAACTCGCAAAGTGAAGGTGCTGCTTTATATCCTGTGTTTTATGGCGAGGTAAGAGATATTTATCCCATAAACTATACAGGCCAGATGAGCGCTGAATATCTGGCAGATGCCCTTACCCAACTTACCGGACTTGACTTTTTCATTACCGCCACACCTGTTAGCGACGGTATTTTGATAGACTGGAGCACAGATTCCACCCTTGTGGCCGGTCTTGACGACAGAGAGCAAAACGAAGATTTCTTCTTTTTTGACGCCACCAGCCTTGGTTGGTTTATGCTGGATAGCATGTGGATGACATTAACGGAAAACTTAGGGTATGAAAATGTTTATTTCTCGGTAAACGGTGGCGATTTCATGGTTAATACCATCGAGCCTGCATTCACCCTTCCCGTAACAGAGCCTTACATGGGATCCATCGCCTATTTATGATTTCATTTAAGTTTATGATAACAAAAACAAAAAGAGATGTGATATCACATCTCTTTTTTGTTTTATCATTCATTTTCATCTAATATTTTCAAAACATCTTTTGGTTGCTTTAGATAATATTTCATGGGTAGAGGTTCTTTTTTTGCTCCCTCAATTTCGCCCCAACCTGCCACTGCAAAATCGCATCCTACTGTCATAGCACACATTGCGTCGTTCATGCTATCGCCCACAAACAGCACTTCATCTTTTGAAAACTGTGTTTTTTCTAAAAATAACAGCAGTGAATCCGGTGCCGGCTTTGGATGTTCCACCAAGTCTTCGGTGATGCGCAGTGAAAACAAATCCCATGCACTATCTTTAGATTTTTTCATGATACGCTCCAGCGAGTCTGAAACGCGAGAAGTATTTATACCTAAATAATACCCTCTATCATTTATCATTCGCAACACATCGGCCATTCCAACAAACAAATCTGTGGAGTATCCGTCTTCTTGCATCACTTGATGCAAGCAACTTTTCATCAAGTCTTGTTCTTGTAAAGGTATATTCAAATGTTTCCAGATCATGTCTCCTGTCATTGAATAACATGGTATTAAATCTTCATACGACATAACGGGCCTTTGCGGATACAATTTATGATATGCTTTTTCTAATATACCAATAAAATGCCTCGTGTCTATCAGTGTACCGTCCACATCAAACACCACTGCTTTATATTTCATTTTAGGTGCCCTTTCCTTATAACATTTTATACCGTTTGCAAGAAAGTATATCACAAAAAAATTTTTTTGCCAATTATTTTCACTTTTAATATACAACTAAAATCATATTTGCATTTCAACGTGAAAACGATATAATAAAACCAGAAAACCACACAGCACAATTAAGGAGACATATATTTACTATGAAAACCATTGAGGCAAAAGACATTACTGAATCAGTGCGACGTCTATGTATGAAAGCCAATTATGATTTGCCGTCGTCTGTTGCAAACTGTTTAAAAGACTACCAAAGCGCCGAGCCCTGGCCGGTGGCAAAAGATGTACTTTCAAGCATCTGCAAAAACTTCGAGTTGGCAAAAGAACGTCGTGTGCCCATTTGCCAGGATACCGGCATGGCGTGTGTATTTTTAGAAATCGGTCAAGATGTGCACATTGACGGAAATTTAATGCAAGCTGTAAATGAAGGTGTACGCCAAGGATATTCTGATGGATATCTTAGATGTAGCGTGGTGGGTGATCCTTTACACCGTGTAAACACCAAAGACAATACGCCTGCAATGCTTTACACCGAGCTGGTGGAGGGCGAAAATCTCACCATAACTGTGGCGCCAAAAGGATTTGGTAGCGAAAACATGAGTGCCATCTCTATGCTTCGTCCCTCCGATGGTGTAGATGGTGTTATCGACTTTGTCTTGCAAACGGTAGAAAAAGCCGGACCAAACCCTTGCCCTCCCATTGTGGTAGGCGTTGGCATCGGCGGAACATTCGACAAAGCTGCACTAATCTCGAAAAAAGCACTTTTACGTGATATAGGCACAAAAAACCAGAATCCATTTTACGCAGAACTTGAAGAAACATTGCTACACAAAATAAACTCTCTCGGCATTGGCCCTCAGGGCTTTGGCGGCGCCACCACCGCTTTGTCTGTGGCTATAGAAACTTTGCCCACACACATTGCAGGCCTGCCGTGCGCTGTAAACATCAACTGCCACGTCTCTCGTCATGCACAGGAGGTATTGTAAGATGGAAAAACACATTACGCTTCCAATGACAAAAGAAATTGCCGCGTCTTTACGGTGTGGCGATATGGTAAAGTTTTCAGGTGTAATATACACAGCCCGTGATGCCGCACATCAGCGCATGATATCCCAGCTAAAAGAAGGCATTGCTCTTCCCATTGATATAAACGATGCTGTTATTTATTACGTTGGGCCCACCCCACCAAAACCCGGAAAAGTGATTGGTAGCGCCGGACCCACCACCAGCTACCGAATGGATTCATATGCTCCACAACTGTTACAGATGGGCCTGCGTGGCATGATAGGTAAAGGACATCGTAGCAAAGAGGTGATTGATGCCATGGTTGAAAACACCGCAGTGTATTTTGGTGCCATCGGTGGTGCCGGCGCACTTCTTAGCGATTGTATAAAAGAAGCTACCGTGGTGGCCTATCCTGAGCTTGGCACCGAGGCTATTCACCGCCTTGTTGTAGAAGATTTCCCCGCCGTAGTGGTCATTGATTCTTTGGGCGAAAATTTGTATCAAACCGGTAAAAAATCTTATCTTGCCCATTGCACACCAAAATAGTCGGTATAAAACACCTTGTCTATTCTCACATTTTTGTAGCATGTTGCACAAAATTGTTTGCTATGTAGTTTATTTTTCTTGCAGTATTGCAAAAAAAATGCTATACTAGTGTCAGGATTCCTCACACCCACACATGGTAGGAGGTGGAACCATGCGGCACATACCTAACATCCTTTCTGCAAGCAGAATATGCTTAATTCCTTTTTTTGTTTTTCAGATACTTGAAAACAACTGGATGACTGCGGCCATTATTTTGCTTATATCAGGTCTCACTGATTTTCTTGACGGGTTTTTGGCACGCACATTTAACTGGACAAGCTCTATTGGCAAGGTATTAGACCCTGTTTCCGATAAGCTCACTCAGGTGACAGTTTGTGTGACTTTAGCCTTTAAAATGCCTGCGTATTGGTTTTTCTTTGCAGTATTGCTTTTCAAAGAATTTGCTATGTTGCTTTTAGGTGGCTGGTTACTTCAGAAAAAAGTACACATAAAAAGCTCGCGCTGGTTTGGCAAGGTGGTTACAGGCCTGTTTTATTTTATCATGATTGTTTTGTTGTTCTTCTCCATTCCCGCCTGGGCAGTATATTCTATGCTTGCGCTTTTATCAGTCATCGCAATTTGTGGTGGTAGTTTATACATACCTCAATTTTTACAGTATTGTAAGGAAGCTCAAAAAAACAAAAATACCACTTATGCCATTTCAGAATACAGAAAATCTCAAGAAGAAAAAGCTTCTGCTATTATTTCTGCATATAAAAATAGTAAACAAGACTCTGTGATGGTAAATACTAAATAGTTGATTTTTATCAAAATATATTCTCACTCATATTTTGCACAGACTTTTTGAAAAGTCTGTGCTTTTCATTGAGAAAAATGTCTTATTTGGCAATCATTACTCTGTATGTTATAATGAACAAAATTTATTTTATTAGTGGAGGAAAACGGATATGTTGCAAAACAAAAAGATCGGATTTTTAGGTGGCGGACAAATGAGTGAGGCAATATTTGCCGGTGCATTAAGCGCAAAGGCTATACTGCCACAAAATGTATATATAAGCGATATTTTACCTTCAAGACTTCAATATTTGGCTACCGAATATAGTGTGAACACCATCGAAAACAGCTCTGACAGCGACGGTGCTAAAAAACTAATTGATGCATGTGATATATTAGTTTTGGCCATAAAGCCTCAGCTGGCTGAAGATATCCTGACTCCTTTATCTTCATATTTCCGTGCCGATGTGCCGATTTTTTCCATCATCGGGGGTATCACTTTAGACACTTTACATGCATGGCTACCACAAAGTCCTCTTGTGCGTGTTATGCCAAACACGCCCATGATGCTTGGAAGAGGCGTGGCCGGTATCATTGCCGGAGCAGGCAGCACAAACGAGCATATAGAGCTTTGCCAGCAACTATTTGCCGCTGTAGGCACCACAGACATCATCCCTGAAAAATTGGCAAATCCATTTACCGCTGTTAGTGGATGTGGGCCTGCGTTTTCTTACTTGTTCATAGAGTCTTTGGCTGCGGCCGGTGTGCAACAAGGCCTATCACATCAAATGGCTCTTAAAATCGCTGCTGAAACAGTGGCCGGTGCCGCCGAAATGGTGCTGGCGTCCACCGAACATCCTGCTAGGTTGCGTGATAATGTTTGTTCGCCCGGCGGTGGTACCATTGCCGGTGTGCGCGCTTTGGAAGAAAAAAACTTCCGTGCTGCTGTGATGAGCGCAGTTGAAAGTGGCCGTAACCGTATGGACGAACTTGGCTAATATTTAGCACATTTACCACGCTGTTTTCTGAAATCAGATAAGGGATTTTCAAAATGAAAGATAAATGGTACATAAATTTTTCTCATATTTTCATGTCTCATTTTAAATGTGCCGACGTGCGCTCGACCTCGGTGTTAATAGCTTATTATTTTTTACTTTCTATTTTCCCTTTACTTATAGCTGTAGGTAATATTTTAGCTTTTTTGGACATTGATATCACCGCCATCACTTCCTATCTTCGTGTTGTCATTCCATCAGAGATACTAAACTCGCTAATACAAGATTTGATCTCTACTTCAAGTGGTGGGCTGTTATCTTTTGGTATTTTAGCGGCCATTTGGTCATCCAGCAGAGGGATCACCTACATGCAGCGTGGTGTAAACAAAGCATACGGTGTATCCCCTCGTGGCAATTTCGTCATCAAAAAAGCTGTTTCCCTTCTCATCATTGTGTTGATCGCACTCTTTCTAATTGCGTTTTTGATTTTGTTTAGTTTTGGAAACATTATATTTGACTCCATATCGCAGTTCGTTCCCAGAGCCCATACTATATCTATGTACCTAACTGATTTAAAATGGCCGATTTCTTGCACTTTTTTGTTTTCACTGACATTGCTTGTGTATTTTCTTACCCCTCACATAAAAGTGCACATACGTAATGTTTGGCCAGGTGCGGTATTTGCCAGTGCCGGTTTGTTGGGTCTTGTGCAGGGCTTCACTTTATATCTAAGGTTTTTTGCCCAAAGATATACCAGCTACAGCACCCTTGGTACATTTGCAGTTCTTATGTTATGGCTTCATTTTTCTGCCATGTTTTTCTTGCTTGGTGCCGTGCTTAACGCATCCATCCAAGAATATCGCTACGGAAAAATCACTGATGAAATCAGCCGTATGGATACATTAATGAATAGCGCCCAACAAAAACTAATAAATAAAGTGCCTCTTATTAAATGGATTTTAGAAAAACAACAATATAAATAATTCAAAACACTATAACCTTGCCACTTTATGGCAAAAACAAATATCCCCGGGCTTAGCCCGGGGATATTTGTTTCAACTACCTATCACAAAATATTGGCATCTCGCTTAAGTTCTTCATAATCCAGCATGGTATCATTACGTCCGTTTTGCACAAAATCAGCTTCATATATAGTCGATGCCCATAAAATAGCCGATTTTATGACCGGAGTATCCACCCCTACTGCTTGGCCTGCAAACATCATTGGTACACATCCTGTCAGCATATCTTCATATATATACCTTGTATCAATATCAATAGGCGCGTAAATATTTTGATATGCCTCGGTATTTTGTATACGCTCATAAAGGCTATCACCCTCACTCTCATAATGAGAAAGTAGCCACTGATACGCACTTTGCACTTCAGCACCATATGCTGCCGCTACCATCAGGCGCTCTTTATCCATCCGCTCCAAGATATTAGCTACCAGCGGTGAAATACCTTGCTTGTAAAACAAAAACTTTTCCTGGGCTTCCACACGTGTCATGTTCAGCAAAATAGGCAGTGGATGGAAAATCATGCCGATGTTAGAAAAACTAGTGTGGAAAACACTTTTTGCCTCTTCTATGCTACCCGGAAACAGTCTCGCTAGCTCTATTGCCACATTTGCGGTATGTTTTGGATTGTGCGCCGCTACACGTACATGACCTTTAATACCATGAATATATGGCTCGGCCACACGCACACACCGACATGCAAATACAAATGTTTCCACCTCGGCCAAGATAACATCCGCTGTCATTTCATTATCTTCCAGTACTTTTTTGTACACATAGCTGCCAAACGTACGTCCGGGATTTAACACCACCATTTGCCCGTCTTGCAGGTGCTCTGCCATTTCTTTTGCTACCACCGGCTGATACTGCGCCGGTGTAGTGACCATGATTAAGTATGCATCACGCACCACTTCCTCCATATCATGCGAGACAATCTTCACCACAGGATCGCCCTCTATCACACCACGAAGCATGAACACTCCATCTTTAGGGAACATTTCAGCACGATCTTTTTCACGAACATACAATGCCACATCGTAACCTAGCTTGGCAAAATATGCCGCCATAGATTGTCCACCGTTACCACTGGATATCACAGCAATTTTATTTTTGTTTAACATATGCTCCCCCTTTTTATACGTTTTGTGCTTTCAAACTCAAGTTCTCGCCAATATTTTGTAACAATCCGTGTTCTGAAAGCATGTTGATACGTTCTTTTTCCGATAATGCTTTTTTCGCATTCACATCATATGCCACACAAGCACCATTCATCATACGTGTTTGTAAAATACCACGATACACATCGTTTTTCACGATAT
>CAYIZZ010000079.1:0-11155 GCA_964367945.1 uncultured Oscillospiraceae bacterium
AGGCTGGTGGCTAGCTTTCCACTGCCCGGTCCCGGCGCAGTTACCACCACCAGCGGACGTGTAGTTTCAATATACGGGTTTGCCCCGTAACCTTCCTCTGAGACTATCATGTCTACATCTGAAGGATACCCCTTTGTAAGGGTGTGCACATATACTTTCTCGCCACGCATTTCCAGCTTTTTACGGAACTGTTCAGCAGTAGCCTGACCTGTAAACTGCGTGATAACCACCGAGCCAATATACAAGTCCATCTTGCGTAGTGCATCAATAAGCCGCAAAACATCCATATCATAAGTGATGCCAAGATCTGCACGAATTTTATTTTTTGCTATAGCGCCGGCAGATATGCACAAGACAATCTCTGCTTGCTCGCGCAATTCCCACAATAGCTTCACCTTGCCGTTTACATCAAATCCCGGCAAAACCCTAGCCGCATGGTAATCATCGAAGAGTTTTCCGCCAAACTCCAGATACAGCTTATCCACACGATTTACACGTTCTCTAATAAATTTCGACTGCTTTTGAATATATAACTCGTTGTTGAACCCCTTTTTTTGCTCCATTGTTTTCCCCCAAAAAGCCTTACATTCAAATTTTCTTTTCATTCAGTTTAACATATTCACATGTATTTTTCAATTAATCACTATACATTTATTTCACATTTTAAGGCTTTCTTTAACAATAAAAAACCGACACACCTTCACCAAGGTATGCCGGTATATTTAAGTTTATTACATTTCTATGTATGCTTCCCTTTGAGGGCCTACAGATACATGTGTAATTGGCACACCCAAGCTTTTTTGAATATATGCAATATAATCACGTGCAGCAGTGGGTAGGTCTTCTTTTTTGCGCACATCTGAAATATCAACACCCCATCCGGGCAATGTCTCAAATATCGGTTTAGCTCTATCCAGTTTTGAGCCATATGGGAAATCTTGTGTTTGCACACCGTCAATTTCATATGCCACACACACAGGAATTTCTTTACGATAAGAAAGTACATCCATCATGGTAAGTGCTATCACGTCGGCACCTTGCATACGGCAACCATAGCGAGAAGCCACCACATCAAATGGACCCACACGACGTGGACGACCTGTTGCCGCACCATATTCGCCGCCGATTTCACGAAGTTTTTCCGCTTCTTCGCCGGACCATTCCACAACGAAAGGACCGCCGCCCACTGCGGTGGAATATGCTTTAGTTACGCCGATACTTTTATCTAGTTTACGTCCTGGAACACCTGCACCAATAGGCGCAAATGAAGCTAGTGTAGTGGAAGAAGACGCATATGGATAAATACCATAATCAATATCACGCAAAGCACCTAGCTGTGCTTCGAACAAAATCTTACCGCCTTCACTGTCCATCTTAGTCAAATATGTGCCTGTGTCTACAATATATGGTCCAAACTCTTCTGCATGGCGTTTCAAGTTATCCCACACAGCATCAAATGAAAGAGCCGGAGCATCATAAAGTTTTGTCACCGTCAAATTTTTATAGTCGATATAATCACGGATTCTGTCTTTTAGATTATCTAGCTCCAGTAAATCACCCGCACGAAGTGCCTTGCGCAGATATTTGTCTGCATACGCCGGTGCTATACCACGTCTTGTGGAACCTTGAGCTGCTTTGCCCAGGCGATCTTCTTCCAGCTGATCAAGCAGTGGATGCATCTCAAGGCACAGTGAAGCGCGATCACTTATCTTTAAGTGTCCCGGATCAATAACTATCCCTTTTTCTTGCAAAGTTCCCACTTCTTTTGAAAGGTGATTTAGGTCTATCACCATGCCGGGGCCCATAACACAAGCCACTTCTTCGCGCAAAATACCACTCGGTAATAGATTGAGCACAAACTTTCCACGCTCGTTAATCACTGTGTGACCAGCATTGTTGCCACCTTGGTAGCGTACCACCACATCGTAATCTCGACTTAACAAATCCACCATACGGCCTTTGCCTTCATCGCCCCAATTTATTCCGGTAATTGCTGTTAACATTATCTTTCCCCTTTCAGTGATATTAAAATCAAGTTTACTTTCTTGTTTACATCACCATGGGTATTGTACCATAGCTGACACTTTCAAACAACAAAAATTTGTAAATACAACTTATTTTTATAAAATTATTTGACCTTGATTCATTGAAAAATTATTTTATTTAATATTTACCCATAATGTTTTCAAAAAATACCTTGACAAGTACCTGAAAACACGCTATAAAAATAATAACAATATTAATGGTATATCTTTTACATTTTACATTCATATGTAGTTTTTATTTATTTTTTCACCTAAAAGGAGGGTGAGTGAAATGGTATTTGAACATATTCAACAAATTTTGATGGATCAACTTGATTTGGAGGAAAACGACATCACCATGGAATCCGATATTGTAGATGATTTGGAAGCAGATAGTTTGGATGTTGTAGATCTTGTTATGACCATCGAGGATGAGTATGACCTGGAAGTGCCCGATGATCAAATCGAAAACTTCCGCACTGTTGGCGATGTTGTCAATTACATTACAGACAACACCTAATAAAATAATTCATACCATAATGTGCCGCATAAAGCGGCACATTATTATTTGACGCAAAAGCGCTATGCAGATATAATATCAATAGAATTATATCTTAGGGAGGATTTGCCGGATGAGCAATAATAAAAAAATGGTGGATGCCATCACTTCACAAAGTGAGGATTTCGCCCAGTGGTATACCGATATCTGCCTAAAAGCAGAACTTGTTGATTATTCTTCTGTAAAAGGATTTACTATTTTACGCCCATATGGACAGGCTATTTGGGAAAATATTCAGCGTATTTTAGACGCCAAGTTCAAAGAAACCGACCACGAAAATGTGGCCATGCCACTTTTGATACCTGAAAGTCTTTTACAAAAAGAAAAAGATCATGTTAGTGGTTTTGCACCCGAGGTGGCCTGGGTTACACGTGGAGGCAGCGAAGAGCTGGAAGAACCTTTGTGCATACGCCCTACCAGCGAGGCCCTTTTCTGCGATCATTGGGCGCATGTATTACACAGCTGGCGTCAGCTACCATTACTATATAATCAGTGGTGTAGCGTGTTGCGCTGGGAAAAAACCACCAGACCTTTTCTTCGCACACGTGAATTTTGGTGGCAGGAAGGTCACACCATTCACGAAACAGCTGAAGAAGCCATCGCCGAAACAAAACAACAACTGGAAACATATGCCGAAGTATGTGAAAAAGCACTGTGTATGCCTGTTGTTCGTGGCGTAAAAACCGAAAGCGACAAATTTGCCGGTGCAGAAGACACCTATGCTATCGAGGCCATGATGCGTGACGGCAAAGCTTTACAAGCCGGCACATCTCACTATTTTGGCGACGGGTTTTCAAAGGCATTTGATGTTACTTTCACTGGTCGTGACAACACTTTGCAATATCCTTTTGAAACTTCATGGGGTGTTTCCACTCGTTTGATCGGTGGCCTTATCATGGCTCACGGCGACGACAACGGTCTTGTCTTGCCGCCTGCTATTGCACCTTTCCAAGTGGTGATTGTACCTGTAGCTCAGCACAAAGAAGGCGTGCTTGAAGCTGCTACTGACCTGAAAAACCGCTTGGCATCATCTTTCCGTATGAAACTGGACTCTACCGACAACTCACCCGGCTGGAAATTCAGCGAATGGGAAATGCGTGGCGTACCATTAAGACTTGAAATCGGCCCAAAAGATATCGCAAACGAGCAATGTGTTTTGGTGCGCAGAGATACCAGAGAAAAAATCTTTACTCCTCTTGCCGATCTTGAAACAGTCATTCCCACTTTACTTGACAGCATTGCCGAGAATTTATACAACCAAGCTCTTGAAACTGTTGCCTCGCACAGCTGGGAATGCGCCACCATGGATGATGTTTTTGCCATCACCAAGGAAAACACCGGATTCTTATATACCATGTGGTGTGGCGAAGAAGCTTGCGAAGATAGCATGAAGGAACAAACAGGATTTGCCAGCCAGTGCATGCCCTGGGAGCAAAAGCATCTGTCCGACACTTGCCCTATTTGCGGAAAAGCGGCAAAACATATGGTAATGTGGGGCAAGGCATACTAAAAATAGCATGCACATAAGCACCCCTTAATACAACCTAAAATTTATATTTCAGCATATAAAAATCCCTTAGATACATATGTGTCTAAGGGATTTTTTATATATTTTTTATATATTTTTTTACTTTATATTAGTATCTCCGAACAAATTAAACCGCTGAAGTTTCTTTCTGTCTTCATCATTATCGCACTCAACAGATGCTTTTGAAATCGTGCCGCCCTCAATCAACTTGGCAAATCCAATCAACTGACATAATGTACTTTTCAAGTTCAGGCGATCACCCTCATCAGTAACCATATATACATTACCTTCACAGTTGTCCAACACTTCGGTGAATTGCTTTAAGTCAAAATTTTGCATTTCCATTTATATTTCCTCCACTTTATTCTATATTCAAATATTCAAACGATATAAAAATCATATCTACACTTGTAGTATAGCAAATATCAAAATATAAATCAAGAAAAATTTAAGTAAAAAATAAACGATAATAAATTAAATAAATACCCACACTTTCTTTTCACAAGATGCTACACCGGCAAAAACACAGTATAATCATTCAGCATAAAAACATCAAATAACTGCCCCTGTGTATCTATAAGAAGCTGAGCATAATTTGCATCTTTTGTAATAAAAGCAGCATCTTCAAACGGAATATTCCCTTGCATTAGTTCATCTCGAGTATCCATCATATCAAGAGCTAGATCGTTCTGGCTACCTCTAGCCAACAAGTAGAAGTTAGTAGGCATACCACTCAATGCTGCACGCATAGCAAGGGGCCTGTCTTCGTTCATTTCCAGCTGATATAGTACCCTACCTTGCGACGCTACCTTGTCCCAGTTTTCAGGCGCTGTATACGATGGCGGAACAATAGGTATATCGAAATACACATGTTTTTGCATCAACACCTGCGACATATCAAAGGCTTGCATTAGCAAAATCAAACATATCATCACAGACGACACAAAAGCAGTGATTGATTTTTTACCAGTTACACTTATAAGCCATTTACCTACTGCAACACTGCCCCATATTGCCAGCGCAAACAATAAATAATATATCGGCCACACCAAACGTCCTGAAGAGCGAAACATATCACAGAACCGTATGATGGTATCTGGTAAAGGAATTGTAAACAATGTGCGAGAGTTTGCCGTGACAACATTACTTATCGAAAATATAAGCAAACAAAAACAAGAAAACCCAAGGCCGATATATTGTTTAGCAAAAAGTAAAAGTGAGCTTATTGTTTTCTTCAGTCCATTTTTTTGTAGCATCGCCAGTAGTAACGCTAATAAATAGATCCCTGCAAGCCCAAGGCCCAGTAAAATCCCAAGGCCTAAATAGGCGAAGCTTCCCACCGAATCACCCACCACCGGAAGCTGTGGTAAAACAACAGACCAGTCCATATGCTGATATGACGCGTCCCACGTGGCCCAGTTCCAGCTGACGGGATTCCAAAATGCGTTCAAGTTCATTCCAAATTGACCATACCCACCTGGCACGTAATCTGCCTTTGAAAAAAATCCCAGTGCAAAAGCTGTAAATAGCGCCAACAAAACCGGCGGTACGACTGAAATAATCAAACTGGCTTTCTTTCGGTTTATGGCAATATCAACGCAATACGCAAAAGCAATAGCCAAAACCATCGGAACAAAATACACATGGATAGAAGTAGCCAAAACAGCAAGCAGCGAAAACTTCAACACAGCATTTATAACATGCCCTTTGCGCTCTTTAAAGTAGGTATATAAAGCTAACACCACCAAGAAATGTGCTGCTAGTGCTGTGTGCTGAAAAGCACGCTCCAGCAAAATAGGACTCGCCGAAAAAAACAAGCTTCCCAGCACTCTTTGCATGGGTGAAAAAGAAAACACTGACAACAGCTTAGAACCTGAATATCCGCCTAAAGCCATGCACAATAAGCTAAACCATCCAAAATACTGAAAAGTAGCCGGAAGTATTGGCGAAAACAATCTTCCTATCACCGCAAATAGCGGAATACAATCTGTTAAAGATGCCGCACCACCAAATGGAAAAGACAACAACTGGGTAAACGTCAGAGGAAACGTCCACTCAGACCATCGAAACGCTACCCAACCTGTGTAGTGCTGCAAGATATCTATGCCTATATACCCGTTAAAAATCCAGCTGTCGTATGTAACATCCAGGGTGGAAGCCCCAAATATAACAAAAAATAATCCGCCGCCCAGTAAAAAACTAAGCCATGCAGATTTGTCAAATTTAAAAGAACGTAATTTTTGCATAAACTTCCACCCTGTACAAAAGTATCCATCAAAATTATAAATCTATTATACTTTATAACACCCACTTTAGACAAACTAAAATAAAGCACAAGCGTGGTGCCGTGTTTCTCTTTTTAATATTAATGATACTATATGGGTGATTATATCATGTGTTATTTTTGTCTGTTAATTCTTCCACCGATAATTTCCACCCAGTTTCCATCGGGATCACGCACAGTACTTTGATAATATCCATCACCGTCATACCTTGGCTGACTGACAATAGTATAGCCATCATTCCGCAAACGAGAAGTAATAAAATCCACGCCGTCGGGGTCTGTGGCATGAAGGGCTATGTGGGAATATCCCGCGCCATGATCCTGAACACGCTTTATAAACGCAGGCCTTGTGGCCACTTCAAGCATAGCGCCCTTATCAAACTCTAATATGCAGTTGCGCAACCCTGTTTTTGTATTATGATATGTGGAATATTCCACAGCGCCAAAATACTTTTTATAAAACGCAACCAATGTTTCCAGATTAGTGGTTCCCAGCGAAATGTGATGTACGTACATAGCACCCTCCTTTTATTAGCGATGTGTCTGCTTGCAAAATACACATACATTAAATGAGTTTTCCTTGACCGTAGTACTTAAAAGATGTACACTTATATAACAGTTAACTTAAGTTAACTTAAAAAAGTATATACTATGGGGGTATAAAATGAAAATACAGATTATTGCCGATTCTTGCTGTGATGTCACACAAGAACTACGTGATAAAACAAATGTTGAAATCGCATCTCTGCATATTATTGTAGATGGCCATAAAGAGTATATCGACGACGACTCGCTTGATATTCCTATGCTTTTAGATGCCATACATAAAAGTCCTTCACCACTTAAAACAGCGGCACCCTCACCCGAGGCCTATGCCGAGCTTATGCGTGCGTCCGAGGCATGCGTGGTGGTAACTTTATCGGACAAACTATCCGGCAGCTACAACGCCGCCATGGCCGGCAAAGACATGGTGCTTGAAGAATATCCCGACAAGAAAATTGCCGTGTTCAACTCTAAAAGTGCGGCCGCAGCAGAGGTTCTGATGGTCTTAAAGCTTCAAGAAATGATAGATGAAGGCATGACATTTGAGGAAATTTGCGAAGCATTCCCTGCTTACATTGATAAAACTCGTACATTATTTGTACTGGAAGATTTAACCACCCTTATCAAAAATGGCCGTATACCAAAAATGGTAGGTATGCTTGCTACTATTTTAATGTTCCGTCCCATTATGGGCGAAAACGGCGAAGGCGAGATTATCCAGCTGGAAAAAGTACGTGGCACCCAAAAAGCACTAAAACGGCTGGTGGAAACTGTGGCCGAGAAAACAAAAGACATTGCTGATAAAACATTGGTTTTAGCTATCAGCCACTGCAACTGTCCCGAAAGAGCCCTCCAGGTGAAAGATGATATTTTGGCATCGTGTTCTGCAATAAAAGAAGTTATCATCCAGCCTACACGTGGAATTTCCACCACATATGCCAACAACGGCGGTATTATTTTAGCCTACTCGTAAGCTGACAAATCAAAACAAATCACCCTAAAAATCGCTATTCGGGCGGGTCCTCATTTGGATCCGCCATTATTATTTTTGGTGTTTGCGGAAGTTCAATGTATCTAGTCTCAGGCTCATAATACTCAAAAATCACAGCATCGTTTTCCATCTCCAAACTTGGTATATCATCGTTTGGGTTGGCAGTCCACACAACGCTCATGCAAAATTTCTGCAACATACGAATAATCAGCGGACGCTCTCCTTTTTCATATGCAATAAAATGAGGCCTGCTTAAAAAATTAGCAAAACACAGCCCTGCAACAACCCGCTTTAATGTGTATGGTTTTTCAAACGGATGCGCCGCCAGCTGCCCACGAAGTACACCGGGTACATATTTTTTAAACCATCGCACAATCATCGGATCGAAACTTTCAATGCAAATATCGCCATCATATTGACGTAGCAGCCTCCATGTGGCCCTGCACAGTTCTTTATTGTTTTTGCCTGTTTTCAGTTCTATAATAAGTGGCACACGCATATCCACAGTTTTCAAAACATCTTTCAGTAGCGGGATTTTTTGCTGTGTATCGAACAAATACAGCTCCGACAATTCCTCATATGTCAGCTCGTCCACCCTTTTCTGCATGCCGCAAATACGCAAAAGATCGTCATCATGGAAAACCACCACTTCGCCATCTTTAGAAAGTTGAACATCCATTTCTATACCATAGCCTGCATCCACCGCAGCCGTAAATGCAGCTATGCTATTTTCCGGGATGCTTTGATTATGCGTATGTAGGCCACGATGTGCATGATTCACACCCCAAAAAGGTGCACGTTGTTCCAGGCTACTTTCACCCGGTAATATCAAAAAACCTATAAAAAGCGCAACAACGCAAATTATCAGCAAAAGAGTTAACACAAAAAATACCTCCTTGGCATTCTACACTAATTGTATGCAAATTTGAATTTTTTTGCAACAAAAAAAGAAAAATATATCACAAAAACAACATATTCAAGCGTTATAATTTCCCCATGCTAATATATATAAAAAAATACATATCAGTTTCATCAAAAAAAGAGGAGAGTACCCTATGGTTAAAATATTAATTGTAGACGACGAGCCCCGTATCAGAGAGCTAATCCGTCAACATTTAGAGCACGTAGGCTATGTGTGTGAAGAAGCCGGAGACGGCAGTGCAGCTTTAGTAAGCCTAGCAAAAGGTGGCATCGATCTTGTCATCTTAGATGTCATGATGCCGTTTATGGACGGCCTAAATGCTTTACGTGAAATTCGAGTGCGCAAAATGGACGTACCTGTTATCCTTTTGACCGCAAGAGGCGAAGAATATGACAGAGTGCAGGGCCTTGAAAGCGGCGCCGACGACTATGTGGTGAAACCATTTTCACCTCGTGAGCTTGTTGCACGTGTAAAGGCTGTGCTGGCTCGTACTTTACCTAAAGAAAAAAGTGAAGGCGAGAGTTTCATTTTTGGCGATTTAGCCATTGATACAGCCTCACACACAGTGAAAATTGAAGGCAAAGAAGTAGACTTAACGCCTAAAGAATTTGACCTGCTTGTGTTCATGGTTTCCAACAAAGGTCTTGCTCTTTCACGCGAAAAAATATTGACTAAAGTATGGAATTATGACTACATCGGCGAAGACCGCACCGTGGATACTCATATCAAAATGTTGCGTAGCCATTTAGGAAAATATCGCAACTGCATCGCAACTGTTTGGGGTATAGGCTATAAGTTTGATCCGGAAGCGAAGTGATTTTTTGTCAAGTGAAAAAACCGTTAAAGAAAAAACAAAAAATTGTAATAACCGCATAGGCTTGAAATGGATATCCGGAAACATTAGGCGCAAATTGACTTTATTTGTAGTAGTTATTCTGCTAATAGTCATTGCGCTATTTTGGCTTTTCACCACCTATGTTTTACCTGTCACTTATCAAAGACATATCCATAATGGGCTGAGTGATTCCTTAAATACTGTTACTGACATTTTGAACGATGAGTATGAAAACGGACAACCGCTTTTTATGGAAATAGAGCTTGCGTCCGGAATAACCGTGACCAGATTGTCTGAAAACGTGACCGAGCGCTTGAATACAGCCGTGCAAAATGGCACCTTGAACCTTGATGATCAGTGTTTAGACATATCCGAATCCAACAACATAAATTTACTACTTGTAGATAATTTACAGCCATCTTGTATTTTGCATTTCCACTATGAGGCCGGTGTCACCGATAACGGAGACGTGGCTGTTGGTACCGAGCGAAACGGCGAGTATGTGAGCCGTATACGTGAAGTGACTCAAGATATAGGCCACTACGACCACAACGAGCTTGATCAAATCATCATGGGCGCAACAGCGGCAGACGATGAGCTGACTGTTATTGTAACCACAAACCAAGAACATATTCCACAAACAGTATCTGTTTTAAAAGGCCTTATGCTACCTATTCTTTTGTTAATACTGCTAATTTCCACCATAGCAGCATGGGTATTTAGCTTATTATTCACAAGTCCCCTATCGCGGCTTTCAGCGGCTTCACGAGAAATAGCAAGCGGAAACTATAACGTGCGTGTACCTGAATGTGGCGACGATGAGATAGGCGATTTGGCTCGCGATTTCAACTTGATGGCATACGAAGTAGGCCGCAGTACCGAGCTACAAAAAGATCTTCTTGCCAACGTTAGCCACGACTTGCGCACTCCACTTACTTTAATAAAAGGGTATGCAGAAACTGTGCGCGATCTCACCGGCAACAACCCCGAAAAGCGCACTGATCAAATGAACGTTATTGTAGATGAAACCGACAGGCTGTCGGGCCTTGTTGGAAGTGTGCTAGAGCTCAGCAAGATGTCTTCTGGTGTTGAAAAACCTGAAATGGTACACTTTGATTTAACCCAGCTTGGAGATGAAATCTCATACCGTTATGATCTTGTTTGTGAGAAAGACGGCAAACATTTCGATTTCAAAGGCGAGAACGGCTGTGAAATATACGCTGACCCTAAGTTGGTAGAGCGTGCACTTGATAATTTGCTGGGCAACGCCATAAAGCATGCCGGAGCAGACGGATATATTGGCCTTTGGATATTCAAAACCAAAAGTAATATGATTCGCGCTGAAGTTATTGATCATGGAAACGGCGTTCCAAAAGAAGATATTGCACATATTTTTGATAGATATTACCGTAGTCGTGCAAACTCCGGAAAACCCGGAACCGGCCTTGGTTTATCCATAACAAAAAGTA
>CAYIZZ010000080.1:0-10802 GCA_964367945.1 uncultured Oscillospiraceae bacterium
CACATACCGGTGATTGTGACAAAAAGTGGACACAATGAAATGGTGTATAACGATTTCTATATTGGTGAGGGCTCGGACGTGACAATTATTGCGGGATGTGCTATCCACAATTGTGGTAAGGACAAAAACGAGCATGACGGTATGCATGTGTTTCACGTTGGAAAAGACGCTAAAATGAAATATTCAGAGTCACATTATGGCGAAGGCGAAGGTACGGGCGATCGTGTTTTGAACCCAACAACAAAAATATATATGGAAGAAAACAGTGTATGTGAGATGGATATGACCCAGATAGAAGGGGTTACATCCACTGTGCGAGACACGGTAGCACATTTGGGAAAAGGCAGCAAGTTGAATGTTACAGAAAAGCTACTTACCCATGACGATCAAACCGCGGTGTCGAATATCACTATTTATTTGGAAGGCGAAGATTCCTCAGCACGCATAATATCCCGTAGTGTGGCGCAAGATAGATCCAAACAAGAATTTAAACCGGTTGCTATCGGTAGCGCTGAATGTCGCGGACATATCCAGTGTGATTCTATCATAATGGACAACGCGTCAGTGCGGAGCATTCCTGCAATCGAGGCAAACCACCCAGAGGTTGCAATTGTTCATGAGGCGGCTATAGGCCGTATAAACAGTGATCAGCTGATAAAACTGGAAACATTGGGAATGAGCGAAGAAGAAGCAGAGCAAGTTATAATAAATGCGTTTTTAGAGTAAAATAAAACTTAGAAAAGCAGCTCTTTTATAAGAAGGGCTGTTTTTTAGTTGAACTGCAACTCAAAGTATAAAATACAATAATCCCAAAACGCGAAATAAGTTGTACAAGGTAAGATTGTATTGTATAATATATAATTAGAGGTAGTGTGTGTGTCGCATGATGTGTAATGATTGAAACACACGATTGAACGCATATATTCATTCTTGTGCGTGGATACGTATGCAGGATTACTTCAAAAAATTATAAAACTAGATGCTAGTGAGGAAATAGATGAAGGTATCGGTAATAGGAAATGGACGATGGGGTTCTTTTTTGGCGTGGTATGTGGCCAGTATAGGGCATGAGGTTAGCTTGTATGGCCGAAAAGAAAGCCAGCGCACAAAGCAACTTATGCAAACAAGGCAAAATGCACTGTTGCAGTTGCCGGAAAATATAGAGATTACAATAGATTTGGATAAAGCATTGCAAGCTTCTGTGATATTAGTGAGTGTGCCCAGCCAAAACTTGCGTGGTTTACTAAAAGATTGTGTTGCGCAAGGTGTGAAAGATAAGCTGTTTGTTTTGTGTATGAAGGGACTGGAAATAGGCACAGGCAAACGCTTGAGCGAGGTTTTTGCAGAAGAGTGTAAAGGCGAAAATCGATGTGCCGTGTGGCTTGGACCAGGTCATGTGCAGGAGTTTGTACGTGGTGTGCCGAACTGTATGGTGATAGATGCCGCCCTAGAAGAAGATAAAAAGTTGTTGGTGGAAGAGTTTTCGGGCGAGCTGATTCGATTTTATTACGGGGAAGATCTACTTGGAAATGAAGTAGGTGCAGCGGCAAAAAATGTAGTCGGAATTGCTGCAGGAATGCTGGATGCTGCAAACCTGACCAGTTTGAAAGGCGCCTTGATGAGTCGCGGATGCAGGGAATATGCACGCTTGATAGCGGCTATGGGCGGAAATGAAAATTCCATATATGGCCTTTGTCATTTGGGCGATTATGAAGCTACGGTGTTCAGTCCGCACAGCCACAACAGGCGCTTTGGCGAGATGTTTGTGAAAAAACAGCAGTATGATCAGCTGGCAGAAGGATATTACACAGTGGATGCCCTTATGACTATTGCAAATAAAACCGGGGTGGATTTGCCCATCACGCAGGCGCTTTATTCGGTTTTATACAAAGGTGAATCCTCTAAAATAGCGCTTGAAAATCTTTTTTCTCGCAGCTTGAAGCACGAATTTATGTAAGGCAAAGCAGGCGTAGTGGCCCAATAATATAGCAGTGGTGTAAGGAGGTGTGTGGATGACAACCGAAAGAGCGACTGATATTTTGATAGAGCAACTGAAAAATAGGCAATATCATGATTTGCGTGAGGTTTTTTCTGAAATGCACGAAGTGGACATTGCTGCATTTATAGAAACGCTTTCGGAAGAGCAAGCTCTTATTGCGTTTCGTACCTTGCCAAAAGATGCAGAAATGGAAGTATTTGCCGAGCTTAATGCTGACACTCAAACGCATATTATCGCCACGATTTCCGATGAAAAGCTTTCAGAGATAGTGGAAGATTTGATGGTGGATGACGTGGTAGACATGCTGGAAGAAATGCCGGCACAGTTGGTAAAGCGTGTTTTACACAGCGCAAAAACCGAGACAAGAAACCTGATAAACCAGTTTTTGTGTTATCCGGAATATTCTGCCGGAAGCATAATGACAGCAGAATACACTGACCTAAAACGTACAATGACAGTGGAAGATGCTATAAAACGCATCCGCCGTATAGGTGAAGATAGGGAAACTATATACACATGTTATGTTATTGATGCCACAAGGCATTTAGAAGGCATGGTGACAGTAAAAGATCTATTATTAGCGCATGACAGTACAGTGATTGAAGAGCTGATGGACACTGATATCATTTCTGTTACCACTACCACGGACCAGGAAGAGGCCGTTACACTAATGGCAAAATACGACTTTATGTCGCTGCCGGTAGTGGACGGAGAAAATCGCCTGGTGGGTATTGTAACGGTGGATGACGCTGTGGATATCATTCAGGAAGAGGCCACCGAGGACTTTGAGAAAATGGCTGCTATGGCGCCGAGTGAAAAGCCATATCTAAAAACAGGCGTGATGAATCTAGCCAGAAACCGTTTTCTATGGCTGTTGGTGCTAATGCTTAGCGGCATGCTTAGCGGTGCCATATTGGGATATTATGAGTCGGTTTATTCCGCTATACCGCTTTTGGTTACATTCATGCCTATGCTAAATGGTACAGGCGGTAATGCAGGTAGCCAAAGCAGTACGCTGGTTATCCGTGGTATGGCACTGGGTGAAGTGAGGCCGAAAGATATACTGGTAGTGTTTTGGAAAGAGTTGCGTGTTAGTCTTTTGATGGGATTTCCATTAGCTGTTGTGAACTTTTTCCGCATTATAATTTTTTATCCGGGAGAATATGGCGAGGCTTTTGTGGTGTCGCTGGCTATGCTTTTCACAGTTTTGCTTGCAAACTCTGTGGGTGGAATATTGCCCATGATAGCAAAGCGTCTAAATATAGATCCGGCAATGATGGCAGCGCCGCTGGTGACAACCATTGTGGATGCTTTATCACTTGTGATTTATTTTAGTATTGCCATGTTCTTGTTGCCGTTTTAAAATATTCGATAAATTGACATATTTAGCTGGATATATCAGGTATAATTTACAGCAAAAACAGATAATTTGTTACATGTATTTTTGAGTGTGGCATTTATATAAAAAATCAAAAGAGAGGTGTCGTTGATATGGCTATAGTAATTACGAAAGAAAATTTTGAAAAAGAGGTAATGCAAAGCGATAAACCTGTACTAGTGGATTTTTGGGCACCATGGTGCGGTCCGTGTAATATGATTAGTCCTATGTTGGAAGAAATTGAAAATGAAAATCCACAATATAAAATTGCAAAAGTGAACATTGACGAACAACCTGATATTGCTCAGCAGTTTGGCGTACGAAGCATTCCTACCTTGATATCATTTGAAGATGGAAAAAAGAAAAATCAAAGTGTGGGCGTGATACCGAAAGATCAAATAGTAGAACTGCTGAAATAATAACTGGAAAATCATGCATAGCATAATAAAAAACTTGCATTACCATCATTGGTAATGCAAGTTTTTTTAGAGGCTTATATAAAAGGGGTTAGGAGGAAGTTGTCGATAGTAAATGGTTAGTCGCTAATTTCTATGCTTTTCGCAGCAAGTTCTTTTGACTTTGGCAAAGATAGGTAAAGCACACCGTCTTTGTATGACGCTGAAATATTTTCGATGTCAATACCCTCGGTGCTGAAGGTACGTGAAAAACTTCCAAAGTGACGCTCGCGACGAATGAAATGTTCGTTTTCGCTATTTTCGGCTTCTTCATGCTTTGCGCTAATGGTAAGCACATTATTGCTGATATCCACCTTTATATCTTCTTTGCTGAAACCGGGTAGTTCCGATTGCAAAAGATAAGCGTCATCTTTCTCACTAATATCTGTGCGGAACTGTTTAGTACTGGGTACTTGGCTGAAAAAATTTCTTTCCATGTTATCAAAATGACGGAATAGATTACTTTCGTGACTATTAAAGGGAACTAAGCTTAACATAATGATTTTCCTTTCGATTGGCACTTGAATTTATCGAGTGCTAATAATTTGTATTTGTTAATATTTATTAACTTGTTTATATTCTAGCGGTAAAATGTGCATAAAACGTGGTAAAATCATGTTAGAAATGTTAAAATTAGCACTTGAACACATAGAGTGCTAATATAAACAGTTTACCAATACTGCCCACAAAACAAAAAAACAGACCCGAGGGTCTGTTTTTATTTAGTGGGATATCCACCTAGATTATTTGGATTAAATCATGTCGCGCAAAGTATCTATTAAGTTATCGGCCAAGTTGCGAAGGCGCTCTTCACTGAGATCCTCATCGTTCAAAGATTCGGCAAGCTGAGGGGTGTAGGGCTGTGCCGCAGCGACATTGGCGTGAGTGGCACGGAAAGGACGCATACGGTTATCGCTATTTTTTTCCGGCCATACTCTACGGAAACCACCGGTGGAGTAACCTACGGGAGCAGAAGCCCTATTGCTACGAGGCTTTGGCTGTGAGATAACTTCTTCGGTAGGCTGGAAATATACCACCGGCTGTACAGGTTTTGGCACAGAAGCAGAGGGAGAGGGGAACCTGTCTACCTGAACACCTAAAGTGTTTAGGTTTTGTTCTGTGCGGCTCAAGGCGGAAAGCACATCTGATAAAGCAGTTTGCACAGCTTCAAGCATATGTGTTAAGTCGCCTTCTACGCTAACAACGTCGGTGCGTAGATTTGTGATACTTTCAGAAAGGCCACCGGCACTGTTTTTGATTTGACGGCGGATACGCTCTTTTTCATCGTTAGCCATGGCGCGAATACGGTCGGCTTCAACATTTGCCTCGGCGATGATGGTAGAGGATGCCACAGAAGTATGGTCTATACTGCGTTCTTCTTCAAGCTCGGCCAATGCACGATCGAGCTGAGTGCGCAAGTTTGCAATTTGCTGTTGGCTTTCAGCCTGAATGGTTTCTTGTTGCACGAATTGATTTTGTTGCTCGGCCATCTTGCTTTCGCTTTCAGCAAGCAGTTTTTGGTAGTCTGAGGAAAGGTATTGATGCTTTTCAGACATTTCTTTGTGTTGTGCTTCCAGTTCGCTGTATTGCTGTTGCAAAGCAGAAAGCTCATCAACCTGCACATTAAGCTGAGCTATGGTGTCTATACTTAGCTGCAAATCATTATCAAGAAATTCTTTTTCACGTTTAAGTGCATCAAACTGTGCAGTTTGTTCAAGCGATTGCCTATGGTTTTCTTCCATTTTCTCGGTGAGGGAAGCAATCTCTTGTGTCAAAACATGTGATTCTGCTTGTAAAGAGTCGAGCTTTTCTTGCTGTGTTTTGTTTTCTGAAGTTAAAGCGACATTCTTTTCTTCGATATCATATTTTTCCAAAGAGAGGAATGCGTGTTTTTCGCCTAAAGATTGCTTTTCGCTGGCTAAAGTTGAAAGCTTTTCTTCGAATTCTTGTTTTTCGATGGCTAAAGCAGAAAGTTTTTCTTCAAGTTCTTGTTTTTCGCTATCTGAAGCAGAAAGTTTTTCTTCAAGTTCTTGTTTTTCGGTAGCTAAAGTAGAAAGCTTTTCTTCAAACTCGTGTTTGCCGCCTGCTAAAGCAGAAAGTTTTTCTTCAAGCTCTTGTTTTTCGCTGGCCAAGGCTGAAAGCTTTTCTTCAAACTCTTGTTTTTCAGCAGATAAAGCATTGGATTTGTCGACCAACTCTTCTTTTTCAAGAACCAAAAATTCGTTTTGTTCGTTAAGGTCTTGCTTTTCAGTGGCCCAATTTTGGGCTTTTTCTTGTAAAGATATATTTTCCGAAGTGATAGCAGAAAGCTTTTCTTCAAGTTCTTGTTTTTCGGTAGCCAAAGCAGAAAGCTTTTCTTCAAGTTCTTGTTTCACGGCGGATATACCTGAACTATTACTTTCAAGCTCCTGCTTTTCGGTAGCTAAAGCAGAAAGTCTTTCTTCAAGCTCCTCTTTTTCAGTAGTAAGAGTGATAGCTTTTTCTTCAAGCTCCTCTTTTTCAGTAGTAAGAGTAATAGCTTTTTCTTCAAGCTCCTCTTTTTCAGTAGTAAGAGTAATAGCTTTTTCTTCAAGCTCCTCTTTTTCACTGGCAAGAATGATAGCTTTTTCTTCAAGCACTTCTTTTTCAGTAGCAAGAATGATAGCTTTTTCTTCAAGCTCCTCTTTTTCAGTAGCAAGAATGATGGCTTTTTCTTCAAGCTCTTGTTTTTCGATGGCTAAAGTAGAAAGTTTTTCTTCAAGTTCCTGTTTCTCGGCGGACACACCTGAATTATTACTTTCAAGTTCTTGTTTTTCGCTAGAAATGGCAGAAAGTTTTTCTTCAAGCTCTTGTTTTTCGGTAGCGAGAGAGGTGGCTTTTTCTTGTAAAGCTACTTTTTCAGTAGAAATAGTAGAAATATTTTCTTCAAGTTCTTGTTTTTCGCTATATAAAATAAGTGTTTTTTCTTCAAATTTTTGTTTTTCAGAGAATAAAACGGAAACTTTTTCATCTAATTCTTGCTTTTCAGCAGATAAAGCAGAAATTTTTTCATCTAGCTCTTGTTTTTCAGCAGACAAAGCATCGGATTTTTCGATTAGCTCTTCTTTTTCAAGAGCCAAAAACTCATTTTGCTCAGTGAGCTCTTGCTTTTCGGTATCCCAATTTTGGGCTTTTTCTTGTAGGGCTACATTTTCTTCGGAAATAGTGGAAAGTTTTTCTTCCAGTTCTTTATTTTCAGAAGAAAGATTTGAGTTTGTATCAGTAAGTTCTTGTTTTTCGAGGGTTAAGGTTTTGTTTTCTTCTTGCAGTTTTTCGAAATCGTCAGTAGATAAATCGGGCACAGCATCCAGCTGATTGCGATACTCATCCAGTTGCTGGTCTTTATCGGCCAGTTGCTGGGCGTGTTCATCCAGCAGACGCTCGCTTTCTTCAAAACGTGAAAATAGCTCTTCCAGTTCAGACTGAAGCACGGAGAATTCCTCTTCACGCTGATATAAAAAGGCTTCATTCTCTGCTAAAAGTTTTTCGACTTCTTCTAAATGGCGCTTGTTTTCTTCCAGTTGCAACATGCTATCATCAGAATTTTCCCATTGACCGGAAGTTGCCTCATCTAAGCTGCGCTGCAAAGCAGAAATTTGCTCGTCCGTTTTCTGATATTCGGTGCGTAGCCATTCATTTTCTTGTTGCGAGTTGAACAGGTGCTCACGAAGCTCGGCCAAGTCATCTTCAGCCTGCTGTGTGGCCAGCTTAGCAATTTCAAGTTCTTCGGATAGATGAGTGACTTCATCAGAAGAACCCTCGCCGGATAATGAAAAATCAGGCGACTGATAGTTTTGCATATTTGCTTGCAGGCTTTGTATAGTTTGGTTAAGCTCCCAAATTTTCGCATTGGATTCTTCTTGAATTCGGCGTTTTTCACCGTCCAAGTTATCCAAGTATTCCATTACCTCGTCTTTGTTAAATCCAAACATAGCGTTGGTAAACAGACGATTTTCTGGTTGCGACTCGTATTGTTCATACTCGAAGTTTTGATCTTGCTCAGCCATAGCGTGGCACCATCCTCTCGAAAAACCTTATATATAGATATGTTAGTATAGCATAATTTACAATAAAAGGCAATGGTACATAATGTTTTCGTCGAAAGTTACCGAAGAGACTATCACCTAAAGTGTATGTTTTACTCGGAGGCCCATTCCTTTTAATAAGTCCAGTGCCTTTTGTTCGTTTTCTTTGTTGCCCGAGCCGCATAAATCGGCCAATATAGTTAACTTTGCAAAGGGAAATCCAGTGTGCAAGATTAAAGCGTTTGTTAAAACACAAATATCAGTGACAACACCGCACATCTCGATGACATCAGGTGCACCACCGCAAAGCTGATGCACTGAATTTACGATGTCGGAGCTTCCAAATGTAGGCTTGTCTAAAATAGCTGTGTTTGCTACAGGGGATTCTTCATAAGAATGTAAATTGCCAAATAAAAAATGCCCCGGTGTATCTTTTATGCAATGTGATATAGGCAGATGCTCACCTTCTCGTGTGTCAAGGTAATTTTCATCATGAGTGTCGCGCGTGAATAAAACATATCCACCATGCTGAAGGATACTCTCCACAGTTTCGGTAATGCTGGGCAAAAGGTTTTCTGCGCCGGAAAAGCCTAAAGCGCCATCCACAAAATCTTTCTGGTAATCGACCACAACGAGTAGCTTTTTCACTGAAATCTCCTTTTAATATTGGTCATCCATGTAATCGGCAAGAAAGGTTTCGCGGCCATCTTCAATATAAACACGCTGCACACGGCGGCCGATATTACATAAAATTTCGTAGTTGATAGTTCCGCACTTTTGGGCAACATCGTCGATGGAGTCTGCACCGTCACCGCCAAAAACAGTAGCGATACTGCCCAAAGCCACATCGTTTATATCAGAAACATCGACAATCAGCTGATCCATACATACACGGCCTAAAATACGTGCAGGCTTGCCACAAATCCCCACAACGCCGGTTTCTGACAACAACCTTGGGTACCCATCGGCATACCCGACAGCTAAAGTTGCCACACGCATGTCGCAAGGAGCTGTGAAAAGACGGCCGTAGCTTAAACAATCGCCTTTTTTTATGTTTTTAACCATGGTGACCACAGTTTTAAGACGGAAAGAAGGCATGAGTCCTGCAAGTGTTACGTCGCTGCTGGGGTTGCATCCAAACAAGATTATGCCAGGTCTAACGACATCCAAATGCATGGACGGGTGCGCCAAAATAGCGGCGGAGTTGCAACAATGAAAATACCGATAATGCTTGCCAAGATCGGCAAGGCGAGCGCGAATTTCCTGAAAAAGAGTAAACTGGGTATGTGTGTAAGAGGCATCATCTGCATTATATGAATCCGCCGCAGGAAAGTGTGTGAATAAAGCCATCGGAATAAGTCCGGGCAAATCATAAGCCTCAGAAAGCTCGGTTACCGTTTTTTCAAATGCATCTTTTGCGTTGAAGCCAAGGCGTCCCATGCCGGTGTCTATTTTGTAATGTACACGGATACGCACACCTGCGTTCACAGCGGCGTCTGACAACTGTCTGGCATATTCGGGGCTGAACACGCATTGGCTGATATTATATCGGCGCAGACGTGCCACATGCTGTGGCTGAGTATATCCAAGCACTAGAATGGGGCGTGTGATGCCACCTTTACGCAGGCGGATGGCCTCTACCAGCCCGGATACGGCAAAGCGCCTTGCGCCGGCGCTGGACAAAGCTTTTGCTGCCACTAAATCACCATGGCCATAAGCATTGGCCTTTACCACCGCCATGATGGAAGCGTCGCCGGCGGCTTTTTGCACCAGCGCAAAATTTTGCCGTAAAATATCAAGGTCTATTTCAGCCCAACAACGGCGTTCAAACTCAATACCCATATGTTCTCCTGATACTAGAAAATTTAACTGTTGATTTACTTTACTCCCTAACGGCTAAGGCCCAGCCGTCGATGCCGGATTTTTGTAAAGCGCCAAGTGTTTTTTTGCAAAAAGCCGGATCTGCCAAAGTGCGTTCTTCCACAAAAGCTTTGGTATGGCTACGCATGGTTATTTTGTCCACAGGACATTTACTTTTCACTATAGGAAGATTGCACACCCTAACTGCCGCGCTTACATCATATTCACTGGCAAAAACAAACGGGCGAATAACGGCCACTTCCTTGCGTGATAAAAAAGTGTAAGGGGAAAAACATCCAATACGTCCCTCTAAAAAAAGGTTCATATAAAATGTTTCTACAGCATCGTCTAAGTGATGGCCCAGTGCTATTTTGTTGCATCCTAACTCTAAAGCATTAGTATGCAGGGCGCCTCTGCGGATATTAGCGCATAGTGAGCAAGGGTTTTTCTCGTGGCGCACATCAAAAACAATAGGCCCTATATCAGTGCGAACGACTGTGTGTGGTATGTCGTTTTCTGCAAAAAACTGTGATAAAACACTGTAATCTTCATTTTTGCCACCAAAACAAGGGTCTAGAGTAAGTGCATGAACACCAAAAGGATGCTCATGATAAGCAGAAAGCTGCTTTAGCACCAAGGCCAGCGCAACGCTGTCTTTGCCACCTGAAACACCGACGCAAATATTGTCGCCGGGAGCTATCATATTGTACGACTGGATGGCTTTGCGTGCTAAACCTTGTAGTCGCTGTAATCTTTTATGTGAAGTTATGCTATTCATAAAAAACAGTATACTAATAAAAAAGAAAAATTTCAACATAGAATCATTATATGAACGCCACTATTTACAAAAATAGAAAGTTAGTATATGATAGAAAACAAGAGAAAAACGAAGAAAACAAGAGATCCCAAGGGAACGATTAAAAAAATGAAGAAAAAGTATTGACAAGAAGCGAGAAGGTGCTATATAATTAATCTCGCGCCACAAAAAGGCGAAAGACGATGAAAGATTTATTTAGATCCCCGGCAAACATTGCAATGTGCGTCGGATAAGTTTTGGGAGGAAAGAA
>CAYIZZ010000081.1:0-10721 GCA_964367945.1 uncultured Oscillospiraceae bacterium
CGCCGGTAATCAACAATGTTTTCCCAGAAAAAAGACCCATGAAAACATCCTCCTTATATGCATCGCGTTTATATCATATTATTTTAATTCAAAGCGCATCCATCGCCATCTTACAGTAACTGTAATATTATATCATAATAATCCCATATTTCCAAGCCTAAACACTGCCCTTAACACTTTTTTTCACTTTCGTACTTTGTACCTGTATTTTATTGCAAAACCCCTGGAAATATTATATACTTATTTCGTACATCAACATATTAATTAACAGCGGTGCATTATGAAAAAAGTTTCATTTGAAGATATAAAAAATTCCGAAGAGATTAAAACATATATTCGCCAAGCCGACGCTTCTTTGCTAAGCCTTGGATATACCGAGCACAGCTTTGCGCATGTGATGCGTTGTGCTGATTTAGCCAGTAAGTGGTTGCTGGCGCTGGGATACAGCGAAGAAGAAGCCGAGCTTGTCCGCATTGCCGCATACATGCATGATATCGGCAACGTGGTGAACCGTGTAGGTCACGCGCATAGCGGCGCTCTTTTATCGCAAAACATCCTTTCTCGCATGGAGATGCCGCCGGAGGATATTGCTAATGTCATCACAGCTATCGGCCATCATGACGAGAAAACCGCATACCCTGTCAGCGCTATTGCTGCCGCGCTGATTTTGGCTGATAAAACCGACGTGCGCCGCAGCAGGGTTCGCAACACAAACAGCCTTTCTTTCGATATCCACGATCGTGTGAATTACGCAGTAGAGCGTGGTTCCACCGTCTTAAAGATAGATAAAATGCACCTGCTACTTTCCCTGGAAATAGACACTTCCATTTGCGATGTTTTAGAATATTTCGAGATTTTTTTAGAACGTATGCTTTTATGTCGCAAAGCAGCAGATTTTTTCAACCTTAAGTTCAAGCTGGAAATAAACGGCTCACGCATGATGTAATTTCGATTTTTATCAACTACACAACATAGAAAAAGGGTGAATCTCATGGAACTACGTCGTTCAGCAGAAGACTATTTGGAAACCATTTACGTTTTAAAACAAAAAAATCAACTAGTACGCTCCATCGATGTGGCACATCATTTAGACTATTCAAAGCCCAGTGTTTCACGTGCTGTAAACAACCTGAAACGTGAGGGATACTTAGAAGACAGGGAAGATGGCGAGCTTTGCTTTACCAAAAAAGGCCTTTATGAAGCCATGAAAATATACGAGCGCCACACCATTCTAACTGCTTTGTTCATTTCTTTGGGGGTTTCTCCCGAAACTGCGGCCGAAGATGCTTGCAGGGTGGAGCATGCCATCAGCGACGAGACTTTCAAATGCCTGAAAGCCACCCACGACGATAGGCAAAAAAATATAGACGCCCTGCAAAAAAACACCTGATTTCACACAAACTAAAAGCACCCATGTAGGGTGCTTTTTTTGGTTTATGTCACTTTTCGTCAAGTTATCTTTCGGCAAGGCGCTTTTCAATCGCCGCCACCATCTCTGCGCCGTTCGGCCCTTTCTTGACAAGGTCCACCACGCCCGGAAAGTCCAGTGCCGGTAAAATATCCTCATCTGGCAATGTCGCAATAATCTCCGGCATGCTTTTATGTGTCTGCGTCGAAAGCGAAAATAATGCATCACGATACACTTTTTGGGGTTCTTTACGCTCCGGTGGATACCCAGCGCCGGACTCCACGCTGAAAAAACGCTCAAATATAAACTTAAGATTCACATCACCTGCCCAGCCATACCCTTTGTTCAGTGCAAGCGACAAACAGTTGCCACCGTTTATCTGCCTAAACAACCACGCATCAAGCGCAGTCTCTACCAAGCCACAAAATACGCCGGGATACTGCATTGCCGACTGCACATACCCTTGGCCTGTGCCACATCCACCTACCACCAAGTCCACAGTGCCTGCGTTTAGCAGCATGGCCGAGATAAGCCCTGTTTGGATATAACTCAGCTCTGCCTCACCCTCTGCGCCCGTCATACCTGCATTGATAATGTTATGCCCTGTTTCTTGCAGTGCTTTCAGAACAAATTGGTTCTTGTCTTTAGTGCTCACTTCGGTAACTATGGCAATGTTCATATATGATTCCCCCTATAGTAAAATGTTTATCATTTTATCTTAGCACGAAACACAACATACCTTTGTTGTTTTTAGTTTATCACTTTGGCAATACTATCTCGCCTTTAATCGCCGCATGCGCCGCCACTACCGGCGATGCCAAATAAATTTGTACGCTGGAGTCTCCCATGCGTCCCATAAAGTTGCGGTTGTTTGTGGCCACCACCACTTCTTCGCTGGCCAATATCCCTGCCGTTCTGCCACAGCACAGTCCACAGCCCGGCAATGTCACGGTAGCTCCCGCTGCAATCAGCGTTTCCAGTATGCCGTTTTCTGCCGCCTGGTTGTATATTTCTCTGGATGCCGGTGTCACCACCAGGCGAGTGAACGGCGATATGCACTCGCCCTTCAAAACGTCTGCCGCCACCTTTAGGTCTTCCAGCCGTCCGTTTGTGCAGCTGCCTATAAACACCTGATCCACCTTGATGCCCACAAGCTCTTCCACCGGCTTCACGTTGTCCACCTGTGACGGACATGCCATCACCGGCTTCAAATCCTCTGCCTTATACTGTATCACGCGTGAATATTGCGCGCCTTCGTCAGGGCGCAAATATTGCATATCTGCGTCTGTTTCTTTGCAATATTCCAGCGACTTTTCATCCGGCACAAACACTGCGCATTTTGCGCCTGCTTCCACCGCCATGTTGGCAATGGTCATCCGTGAGGAAAGGCTCATTTCCTCCACAGTGCTTCCGCAAAACTCCAGCGCCTGATACACCGCACCGTCGGCGCCTATGTCGCCGAGCAGCTGTAATATAATATCCTTTGCCGACACATTTTTCGGCATCTTACCGTCAATTTGTATCTTGATACTTTCAGGCACACGCACCCACAGCTTGCCGGTGCCCAGCACCGAGGCCATCTCGGTGTAGCCTATGCCGGTGGAAAATGCGCCCACCGCACCGTATGTGGTGGTGTGAGAGTCGGTGCCAAACGCCACGTCGCCCGGGCGCACATACCCTGCCTCCACCATCAGCTGATGGCAAATTCCGTCCGAGCGGTGCACGTTTTTCAGGCCATGTTCCTTCGCAAAGGCGTCCCCTGTCTTAAAATGGCGCACGTCGTCGATGGTGGCCGCCGGTACTAAATGGTCATAAATCAGCACCACCGAGTCGGGGTCGTGAATTTTCGCAAAGCCCATCTGCTTGAACTTTTCAGCCACGAACGGCACAAATATATCGTGTATCATCACTCGCTGTGGGGTGACAGTCACTGTCTGACCACTTTGCACAGAGTGATTTGCGTTACGTCCGATTATTTTCTCAATAAGTGTGTTTTTTCGTGTAGATACGCTAGTTTCTTTCACTTCTTCCGGTTTTTCAGCCGGCACATCGCCACTGTTTTGCCTGCGTGCTGTTTCCACCAGGCCGCCGTTTTCCAAAATAGCTTTCAGGTTTTCCGCCATGGGTGCCAGCGCATAATTTTTTCCATCATGCACCAATTTTTCGCCCGGGAAAACCTCTACCACATCGCCTTCCTTCACTGCGTCGGGCAAGTCTTTATTTTCCAGTAGCAACAGCCCGTTGTTCAGCGCATTACGGTAAAAAATCCTTGCGTAACTTTTGGCAATAATCGCCCCAAGACCCAGCGCTTTCAGCACCTCAGGTGCTTGCTCACGTGAAGAGCCACACCCAAAGTTTTTGCCGGCCACCACCACGTCGCCCGGCTGTATCTGCCCCGCCAAATCGGCACGTAGCGGCGAGAAGGCATACGGCGCCATCTCCTCCACGCTGGCCATGGCAAGGTATTCGGTCGGGATGATGATATCGGTGTCAATATCATCCCCAAGTAGCCATACTTTTCCACTAAATTTCTGATTCATATCGTTTCACATTCCTATATATTTATTGATACAACGTTTTTTACAGTTGGTCATCCGTGGCAATAACCCCTTTTATAGCCGAGGCCGTCACGGTGGCTGCCGAGCCCAGATACACCTGCGAGTCCTTGTGTCCTGCTCTGCCTTTAAAGTTCCTGGTACCGGTGGAAATCAACACCTCGCCCGGGCCCATCACGCCCTGACAGCTACCCCAACACACACTGCAACAGCTGTTCACCACCTGAGCACCGGCATTACTTAAAATGGTAACAAGCCCCTCACTCACTGCTTGCCTATACACTTCATTAGAGGCAGGCGAGATGATAAAACGCACCATGGGATGCACTTTTCTGCCTTCCAACAGCTTTGCCGCTATGCGCAGTTCTTCTATACGGCCTGCGTTGCAGCTGCCCAAAAACGCCTCGTCTATCTTCACGCCGCACACCTCTTCTGCAGGCACAACGTCGTCTATATGATCAGGGCGTGCCACCACTTTTCCTATGGTGGACAAGTCATATGTATACTCTTTTTCAAACACGGCATCTTCGTCGCTTTTAAACACCGCTTTGGGTTTTCTGCCACGTGCTTGCAGATACTCCAGCACTTTGTCGTCTGCTTCCATCAGTGCAGTTTTGGCGCCTGCCTCCACCGCAAGGTTTGACAGTACCAAGCGCTGGTCCACGCTCATTTTGGCAATGCCATCCCCCACAAACTCCATCGTCTTGTAGTTTGCGCCGTCAGCGCCAATATCCCCGATGATACTCAGCATGAGGTCACGTGTCGACACCCCTTCGGGCAGACAACCATGCAGATGAAAGCGCAGTGTCTGTGGCACCAATACCCATGTTTGGCCACTCACCATGCCATACAAAAAGTCTGTGTTGCCCACACCGGTTCCAAAAGCGCCCAGTGCACCATATGTGCATGTGTGGCTGTCGGCGCCAATGATAAATTCACCTGAACATACGTGGTTTTCCACCATAATCTGATGACATACACCCTTACCCTCGTAAAAGGCAATGTCGTGCTCTCTTGCAAAGTCACGCATTTTTTTATGTGCGGCGGCAGTTTTCGGGGTGTCTGCCGGGCTGTTGTGGTCCACCACAAACACCAGCTTTTTTGCGTCCGCCACACGTGGATTTTTCAATTTTTCGTTGTACATATCAATAGTCAGGTGGGTGGTGCCGTCGTTCGACATCAGCTTGTCCAGATTCACTGTGACAATCTGCCCCGCCTTTACTTTTTCCATATTCGCCGCACAGGCGATGATTTTTTCCGACATGGTCATTCCAGCCATCATGTATCCCTCTTTTTCATTTGGTAAGTAAATTATTCCTCTGCGTTCAAGGACTCTATCAGCCCGCCGGCCTGTAAAATATTCTGCATATGCTGTGGCAAGCTGGTGCATGCAAAGCTTTTTCCATTCACCATCAGCGTACCCTCTTTCAGGTCCAGCTCTATCTCGTCGCCCTCAGACACTGCATCATACACATCTTGGCACAAAATCACCGGTAGGCCGATATTTATCGCATTACGAAAGAAAATACGTGCCACGCTTTTTGCCACCACTGCACGCACACCCAACTCTTTCATCACCCTGGGTGCTTGCTCGCGTGAAGAGCCACATCCAAAATTGTCGCCACCCAAAACCACGTCGCCTTTTTGCACGCTTTTGGCAAAGTCTGCGTTTATCGACTCAAACGTATACGGCGCCATCTCCTCAATCGACGGCAAGATGATATATTGGCTGGGGATAATCTGATCTGTGTCCACATCATGGCCAAACTTCCATACTTTTGCTTTTTCCAATGTACAATTCTCCTTTTTGCTATCTTTCAAAACACAAACCTATCTTGCCATTCCAGCATGCTCATCACACACTCTTCAACGGCAAAATAGGCCGATATTACATCAATTATTTTGCAACATTATAATGCACACTGCCACAAATCAGTCTACATCCGGGTTTTCACGGAACACAATTCCGTTTTCCTCGTCGGCACTTTCGATGATGGCAAGGCTTTTCAGGTTGATGCCTTGTTCACGCAAGCGTGCACCGCCTGCCTGGAAGCCTTTTTCCACTGCCACACCCATTCCCACAAGTTCTGCGCCGGCTTGATTGATGATATCCACAACCCCACGTAGTGCCTCGCCGTTGGCCAAAAAGTCGTCCACCACCAGCACTTTATCGTTTGGTCCCAGCCACTGCCCGCTGACAATCAGCGTCATTTTCTTTTTGTAAGTATACGAGTAAATCTCGCTTGAGAAAAGGCCACCCTCGATGTTATCACTCTTTGCTTTTTTGGCAAACACCAGCGGCACGCCCAGTTCTTCCGCCATGATGGTTCCCAGCGGAATACCCGACGCCTCCACCGTCATCACCACATTCACACCGGATGTGTCAAACAACCGCGCAAATTCTTTAGCCATGGCACGCATCAGCGCAGTGTCCACCCTGTGATTTAAAAATCCGTCAATTTTAATAATGTTTCCGGGTAAAACCTTGCCTTCTTTTACAATTTTGTCTTTAAGCAGTTGCATAAAATATCCCCCAAGGTGTTAGATTGTTTACAGTAAAGCCAGCACAATTTTCACTATTTTTCTTGTATTCTATTATGGCATAAAAAATAGGCAAGTACAAGATACTTGCCCACTTATTTAGCTTATATTTCAGTTTTTATTCTTAGTCTTTATTGGTATCACGCAGTGTCACGTCGTGGCTGCCACCCTCTACCAAGCTGGTGGACGATACCAGTGTCAGTTTTGCATTTTCACGCAAAGCCGGCAAGTCCATCACGCCACAGTTACACATGGTGCTTTTCACTTTATACAGCGTGGTATTCACGTTTTCTTTCAGGCTACCTGCATACGGCACATAGCTGTCCACACCTTCTTCAAAGCCCAGTTTTTCTGCACCGCCCATGTCATACCGTTGCCAGTTACGAGCCCTTGCGCTGCCCTCGCCCCAATATTCTTTCACGTATGTGCCATTCACTAAAATCCTGTTTGTTGGGCTTTCATCAAAGCGTGCAAAATACCGCCCCAGCATGACAAAATCTGCGCCCATTGCCAGCGCTAGCGTCACATGATAGTCATGCACTATGCCACCGTCCGAGCAAATCGGCACATACACACCTGTTTCTTCAAAGTACTCGTCCCTGGCCTTCACCACGTCTATCACGGCGCTTGCCTGACCACGACCGATACCCTTTTGCTCACGTGTGATGCAAATAGAGCCGCCGCCAATACCCACCTTCACAAAGTCTGCGCCGGCATCGGCCAAAAAGCGGAACCCGTCTGCGTCCACCACGTTACCTGCGCCCACTTTCACTGCATCGCCGTATTTCTGACGTATCCAGTCGATGGTAAGCTTCTGCCACTCGGAAAAGCCTTCCGAGGAGTCAATACACAACACATCCGCACCTGCCTCAACCAGTGCCGGCACTCTTTCCTCGTAGTCACGTGTGTTTATGCCTGCGCCCACTACATAACTCTTGTGTACATCAAGCAGCTCGTTTGTATACTCTTTATGGCTGTCATAGTCTTTTCGGAACACAAAATACTTCAGCCTGCCTTCTTCGTCCAAAAGCGGCAACGTGTTCACCTTATTGTCCCAAATAATATCATTTGCTTCTTTTAGTGTGGTTGATTCCGGCGCTGTCACCAAGTCTTCAAGCGGCGTCATAAAAGACGACACCAACAAGTCTGTGCTCATGCGCGACACCCTGTAATCACGTGAAGTCACCAGTCCCAACAAGCGGCCGTTTGCCGTGCCGTCTTCTGTAACAGCAATGGTGGAGTGTCCTGTTTTATCTATCAGCGCCAACACATCCGCCAGCGTGTCGCCCGGCCGAATGTTTGAGTCAGAGCTCACAAAGCCTTTTTTGTACGTTTTCACCTTACGCACCATTGCGGCTTCTTCCTCCACCGACTGCGCACCATAAATAAAAGAAACGCCACCTTCTTTTGCAAGCGCAATGGCCAAGTCCGGCCCCGACACGCTTTGCATGATAGCGCTACACATTGGTATATTCATATAAAGCGGCGATTCTTCGCCTTTTTTAAAGCGCAACATCGGTGTGCGCAGGCTGACATTCCCCGGTATACACTCTGCCGACGAATAGCCCGGAACCAGCAAATATTCGCTAAAAGTACGCGATGGTTCATTATAAAAATATGCCATACATTCACTCTCCTTTTTTATCTTTTCTTATCATATCACACTGCGCCATAAAGGAAAAGTGTTAATAACTCATAATTTGTAACATTTTTATAACACATATATTCCACAGAAAGCCCCGCCACATCCCTTTTGCGCTAATTTTCGGCGCATAAAAAAACAAAAAGCCTTCGTGCCTGCTCACGATGACTTTTTGTTACAAGGAGTTTGCCCTTTATTACAATAATATGTAATTTGGAGGAAGGGCTATTTAATGAAAAAAATTATGCACTTGTTGCACTTAGGTTCTGGCTGTAACCTTATTGCAATTAAATTGTAACCTTTTTGATATTATTTGTCAAGGATATTTAAATTATTTCACAGTTTTTTAACGAATTACTATCCCAAATGTCAATATAGTGTATTAGCTTTGTAATATTTGATCAAAACTCTACTGTAGCCTCGAAAAATTTTGTCACATTGTCCTGTGCCACAAAATAATATCCACCCTGCTCGATATTCGCTTTTTTCAGTGTAAACGCTTTATCCAGCGGAATCTCGCTGCGATAAAAAAGCAACATTTTCTTCGGCGAGCTTTTCTCAAGCACATCCAACGGCAGGCTGTCACACATGATGTCTGCGTATCTTGTGTTGTTTATATGCTTATATCTATCACACATTGTGTATGTCGCCACCAGCTCTTTCACCGTTTGTGGCTCATCTATCGGCTTTACCATACGCATCTCATGTTCATCTTTTGGTATTTCATTGAAATATTTTTCAAGCTCGGGCATAGGCTTGCGCAATATCCGCTTGTTTTTGGTGTCAATCAGCACCCAGCGTATATCCGCCTCACACAGCACCTCGCCAAACTCATCATACAACACTGTGAACCTGTGGTACTGCGCACGAAGCATCCCGTATGCACGCGTTTGCAGCTTCACACGCTGGTTTGGTCTTGGCATTTTATTTATATGCAGTGAAACACGTGTCATCATAAACCCCGTGCCATGCTTTTCATGAAAATCTGCGTCTATGCCTACACTGTCGCTGTGTGCAAACGCAATCTCCTGCACTCGGCGCAAAAACGAGCCGGGTGTCATTCTTGCCCATGCGTCACACTCAAAATGAAATACCGAAAATTCACTTTCAAAATAAAACGGCATACCTTCCCCCACTTTTCTCTTAGCCAAACCGATGTAAAACGAATCCGTTTTTTATTTAGCCAAAATCCCTAAAACTTCGCAAGGGCGATTTGTAAGGCGGCAGCCTTACGGCACCACACTTCCTTGCCTGTAGAACTTTTGACGGTATAAAAAATTCTTCTAACCTATTTTTAGTAAATTATGTGCGAGACAAGGCAGACGAGCGCAGAGTACTTTTGTATTGCAAGCGAAGATAACACAGTATCACGCATGAATTTACCAAAAATAGGCGGGTTCGGATTACGTCGGGTTGGCTAGCCTATAAAAACAGCGCATCTTTGCTTGATACGCTGTTTTACTTTTAAATAAATTTTATATTTCGGTAGCCTTGCCACCCACAAACACTGCTTGTGTTTTCAGGTCTTTGTCCCAAATAACAATATCCGCACGTTTTTTAGCTTTCAAGCTACCCACTTCGGCATCCAGCCCAACAGCTTTCGCCGGATTGATGGTAGCCGCACGCACAGCTTGTTCAATCGGCACACCAAAACCTATAGCTCTGCGGCAACACTCGGCAAGGCTGGTGGTGCTTCCTGCAAGGGTGTCTGTTCCGGCCACGGTAGCCCTGCCTTCCTTGATGATAACCATCTGACCACCTAGGTCATACTCACCATCAGGCAAGCCTGCGCCACGCACAGAGTCACTTATCAGGCACACCCTGTCCTCGCCAAACCACACAAACACCGAACGCACCGCCGAAGGATGCACATGGATTCCATCACAAATCAGCTCCACAAACTCAGCTTTGTCAAACGCTGCACCAATAACGCCGGGATCCCTATGGCCAAATGGTGGCATAGCGTTAAACAGATGTGTTGCGTGGCTGGCACCTGCTTTAAACGCATCACTTGACTGGTCATAGTTTGCGTTGGTGTGTGCAATAGACACCACGCATTTCTCGCATGCTTTTTTCACAAACTCTATGCTACCGGGAAGTTCCGGCGCAATATCCACCAGTTTGATATACCCGCCCGACAGCTCATACAACGAATCAAACATCGAATAGTCAGGGTCCATTATGTATTCAGGATTTTGCGCACCGCATTTTTTCACGTTGAAAAACGGGCCTTCCATGTTCACGCCACGAAGCACTGCACCAAAGCCTTCCTTGTCAAAAAACGGCAATGCCGCCTTGATAACGTCTGTCAAAATCGGCTGATTAAAGGACATTGTTGCCGGCACCACGCTGGTGACACCGTTTTTGCCATAATAAGAAAGCATGGCTTTCAGGCCTTCTTCATTGCTGTCGCATATGTCATGCCCCACAGCGCCATGGCTGTGTATGTCAACAAACCCGGGTAGCACATATCCACCCTTTGCGTCGATCACATTTTCATCTTCCAGTGTACCTGCCGGTGCCACAGCGGCAATGCGATCATCTTTCACCAAAACGTCCATCATCGCAAACTGAC
>CAYIZZ010000082.1:0-10717 GCA_964367945.1 uncultured Oscillospiraceae bacterium
CCACCACTTGAAGACGGCTGAGGCGCAGGTTCCGGCACAGGTGCAGGCTCTTTTTCAGGCTGAGCATCATCTTGAGCGGCTTGCGCAAACAGTGCGGCTACAGCATCTTGGTCAAGCTTACCGCCACTTGAAGACGGCTGAGGTGCTGGTTCCGGCACAGGTGCAGGCTCTTTTTCAGGCGGAGCATCATCTTGAGCGGCTTGCGCAAACAATGCGGCTACGGCATCTTGGTCAAGCTTGCCACCACTTGAAGACGGCTGAGGTGCAGGTTCCGGCGCTTCTGAAGGTTGCACATCAAAACCACCGACCTTTGCAGCATCTTGTGCGGCAGCGGCGGTGGGCATGATTTTGCGAAACATATTTTCTTTGTCCAGTTCGCGTTTAGTTGGCATTAGGCACTATTCTCCCCAAATAAAAGTTCATCGGCCAGAGACAAATAATCTTTGGATGCGCTATTTCTTGGAGAATACTTGAATATGTTGCGTTGTAATGCTTGAGATTCGGTGACTACAACACTATTGCGGATACATGTGCGGAACAGTGGGATACCAAGTTCTCCGGAAATCATTTGTGCGGTACCTAAAACTTCGTTTGCAAGAAGGGTACGCGGAGAAAACCGTGTAAGTAAAATACCGGCAATTTGTAAAGAAGGATTACAATATGATTTAACTTGTGAAACAGTTTCGTAAAGTTGTGTAATTCCCTGCAAGCTGAAAATATCGCTCAACATTGGGATGATCAAGCGATCAGCAGCAGTAAAAGCATTTATAGTTAAAATTGAAAGTGCAGGTGGCGTGTCGATTAAAATGTAATCATAATCGTCACGTATAGGTTTTAAAGCGTTGCTAAGTAAAAACTCACGCCCTTCACCACTAAACTCAAGCTCTGCGCCCGACAATAAAATATTTCCTGGAATAATATCGGTTATAGGTGAACTTTGGATAGCGGCACGCGCTGAGACAGTGCCTTTAAGCATTTCGTATGTGGTGGGAACATCATCAGTGGAAACAGACATGCTGAAACTTAAATTACCCTGAGCATCCATGTCTATACACAACACGCTCTTGCCGCGCTTTTGTAAAGCAGCCGCCAAGGCACCGGTAGTAGTGGTTTTTCCCACGCCACCTTTTTGGTTAGACACAGCAATAATCTGACCCATGCTTAAAAACCACCTTTCCAAAGTTAATTGTCATAAAAAATTCATATGTGAAAATTGACAGTTTAAAAACTGAAAGCGTTGCAAAAATAGTTATTATATATTACTATTAATATAACATGGTAAAAAGAAGAACACAAGGGATATATAATCGGTGGGGAAAAGAAAAAAATTGTTTGTAACCATTTTGTAACCTTTTGATTGTTTAGTTTTATGAGTTTGGGTCGAATAAAATTATAAGGGAAGAAATGAAACAGTGTACTTTTCGGAAAAACTGTTTTACCCGTAGCTAGGAGGAAAAGCAAATGAAGATTCAGTCATCTATGGGTCTGGAACAATATCGGAGCTATCAGAAAAAGCTTAAAGATGGCGAAGGAACAGTAAAAACAAAAGCAGGATCCCCCCTGAATACAGATAAAGTAACCATCAGTGATTCGGCTGCAGCACACGCCGAGGCTGCTAAAGTTGCGCCAAGCTTGGCGGCAGAAGTGGAAGAAATGGGTGGGGCACAGCGCTTGCAATTACTACAAAATAAGGTTCAAAACGGCGAGTATAACGTAGCGGCCGAGGATGTTGCGGATGCTATTTTGAACTTTTCTAATGATGGACTGGGCGAGGCGTGAAGTAACCACTATGTTTAATTGTTGCTTTTAAAACCGGAAAGGACAGAATATTTTGAAGCATAATAAACAAACTGCTCGTGAGGAATATTTCTCTTTCATGGTGGAATATGTGGCTTTTTTGGGCGAAATGCGCCAGGCTGAAAGCGAGAAACTAAAAGCATTGACAGCGAAAAAACAACGTCTTATAGAACAAAGTATAAGTAAAAGCCAGGCAAATGCCAAGCAACTAGAGAACTTTGAATCAAAACGATTAGAACTGCAAACAGCAGCAGGATATGAAGGCCTTAGCTTTAGGCAATTGATTGAAAAAACACCAGAAGAGGAACAAAGCGGGTTTTGGAGCTTATTTACACGGTTTGAAGGAACTATCGCTGATATCCGCTTTTTCAACAATAAATCTATGGCAGTAGCAAGGGATAACATATTGGAAATAAATCCGTCTGCCATAATACCGGGCTCGCAAGCCGGCAATCCGGAAAATCCATATGAACGCTTCAGAAAAGAGCAAAGCGAACAAAGTCAGATGCTCGAAACGAAGGCATAAGCAGTCATTTGAAGGCGATAAGCAAAGGGGAAAATTATGAGTGTAAGACCAACGTTTATGGGTTTTGAAACAGCGACAAGAGGCCTTATGGTAAACCAAAAGGCTTTAGATATAGTGGGACATAATGTTTCGAATATAGGTGTGACAGGTTATACACGTCAACGTGTGGATCAAGTTTCGCTACACGTTAACATGGTGAATTCAAGATATGACTCACCATCTACAGCTTTTTCAGGGCAAGGCTCGGCTGTGTATGGCGTGAATCAAATAAGAGATGATTTTTTAGATAAGCGTTTCCGTGAAGAATATTCCGATGTAGGCTATTTTGAAACTACCTCTACGATACAAGAGGATTTGCACTCGGCGCTGGACGAAATTTCTCCGTCCACCATGTCTACAGCTATGCAAAAGTTTCAAAATGCTTGGAATGAGATGCTTGCAGCGGGTGCTGATGAAAACACAGGTTCTGCTAACCTTATGGCATCGGCTACCCAAATAGTGCAGATCTTCAATCAAATGTCGGCGAAAATTGATAATGTTTGGGAACAAAGTAATTACGCGCTGGAACTTGATGTAACACAGGTGAACTCGACCCTTGAAAAAATCGCAGTGCTAAATGATGAGATTCGATTGCAACAACACAACGCAATGGAATCAGACAACAACCTTTACCAGCCATTGGAACTTTTAGATCAGCGTAATGTGCTTTTGGATGAATTATCTAACTATTCAAACATGGCATATGAGCTACAAGAAGATGGCCAAGTTACGGTGTGGATGGGTGAAAAAGGTGACGCAAATCCACCGGTGGTGGAAGGCGACAAGTTTGATAAATTGTTCATACAAATAAATGATGTTGACCCACAGTTTAAGACAGTGACACTGGGATGGAACAGCGATGGACGCGAAGTGGACTTTGCCTCGGGCTCCATGAAGGGTAATATGGACATGCTGAATGGCAGAGGCCTAGGCATGAGTAATAGCCGCGGTGAAACATTTACTGAAGGCATCCACTATTACAAAGATAAAATTGACCAATTTGCTCAGACGTTTTCGGAAGTTTTTAACAATACAATTGAGTATGTGGACTCCAATGGGGCGGCTTATGATCCCCCAAGATATAAAGAACTATTTAGTTTTGAACTTGACACGTACGGTAATGCAGCAGGTATTCGCTTGAGCGAGGAATGGCAAAATGACAACACCTATATCATCCAAGATGTAAAAGATAAAGTGGTGACGGATGGTACAGATGGTGGCGGTGGCTCAAAAGAAAACAGCTATGCAGCACAAGCGTATAAACTTTTTGAAGAAACACTTGACTTTGGTGAATTCAAAGGCACCATAAATGACTATATATCGTTCTATTCGGTCACAAAACTTTCAAACAATACTGCGCATGATATGACAAGGCTGGAAGCGTCTGTCAGTGTTGCCGATACCCTGCTTACTCAAATTCAGCAGGTATCCGGCGTATCGATGGAAGAAGAAGGCGTTGATATGATGATGTATCAAAAAGCTTATGATGCTATGAGCCGTGTTTTCACAACACTGGATGAAATGCTTGAAAAACTAATCAATGGCACCGGTGTGGTAGGTAGGTAGTTGAGATGATTCACCGAGGGCAGATGGCCGGACAATAAAGGAGATTTTATATGCGTATCACACAACAAATGCTCACCCGTAACTATCTGAGCCGGATGAACACAAACCTTTCAAATTTAACTAAGTCTAATGAAAAGCTGTCCAGCGGACGCTCTTTCAATAAAGCTTGGGAAAATGTGCCGGATGCCGGAAAATCACTGAAAATTCGTCAGCTAATAGTAGATAATGAGAGATATCAAGTGACTATTCGCGATGCAGAAGGCAGAGCGGCCGCCGCTGAGGATAATGTGCGTAATGTAAATGCGCTGATGATACGTGCAAAAGAAAGTCTTGTTGCCGGCTTGAATGGCACAATGTCACCCAGCGATAGAGAGAAGATTGCCACAGAGCTGGATAAGGCAAAAGAAGAGATTATGCAAGTTATGAATGGTCAGTTTTCTAATAAATATTTATTCTCAGCATCTGGTAATGTAGGTGGAGAAGCACCATTTGATGTGGATGATATTGGCAACTTGACATATAACGGAACAGTTGTTGATACCATGGTAAAACACAACGGTAACCCTTCAACTTTAAATGCTGATGGCACATACTCGGTTATTCCGTGGAATGCTGACAACTATGTGGATATCGGTGCAGGATATTTGTTGGATTCAGAGGGTAAAGTGGATCCCAATACCGGATACAAAGATACATATTCCGGTGTAGAAAGTTTTGGATACGGTGTAAATGAAGATGGTGTACCGCTGAATGCATGGAGTTTGTTTGATCGTATGGTGACTGATCTAAACAATAACGATATGGAAAGCTTGGGCGAGGCGTTAGATGGTATTGACGACTCAATGGAATTTATGCTTACATCAATCACCGATATTGGTGCTAGGGGAGTAACGCTGGAAGACACAGCCACTCGCCTAGAGGAAGAATATGTCAATTTGGTTGAAACCCAAAGCAAACTAGAGGGTGTGGATGTTGCAAATGAAATCATCCACAACAAAGAAGATGAAAATAGTTGGTTGGTAACACTTCAGCTAGGTAGCAAGATTTTACCGCAAACCATTTTTGATTTTCTAAGATAAACTTAGGCAATAACCGACAGGGATGTCAAATGTATTTTCAATATAGACAGGGGTGATTTTACATGTCACGTCCGTTGTTGCAAATAACAACAACAAAGGCACAATTTGAGTATGAGGTGAAATATGCGCGCTTGCAGATATCGCAAGAGCAGCCTACAGTAAACCGCACTGTGAAACGAGCATCACTAAACATGCAACGTCAGGCAGGACGTTTTGACATGAATAGTGTGCGCAGGCGCAGTGATATGGGTTTGAAAGAGCCGCTGGAGCAAGCGCAATCACAAGCTCAAAAAGGTCGCGAACAAGCTCTGGAAACTACGTCCAATTATGTTGAATTTGGCAATCAAGTAGCCATGCAGCATAAAGGTGCGAATATTCCGGACACATTATGGAGCCAAAGAATGCAAAAAAACCAAGGTGATTTGGTTTTAGTTCCGCTGTCTCCGGTGGAAATTCAGTATACTCCATCTGTAATGGAGATGGAATATAAACCAAGCGAGATATCGGCTGAGTGGAATATAGGTAGAACAAAATTAGACTTTACACCGCCGTCGTTTGAAGTGAATTTCACACAGTACGCCTCGATCAATATTGAGTATGTAGGTGGGTTTAACTATGCACCACCTAGCGCCAATCCTAATTTTGAAGCAAGCGCATAAACAAAGTTTGTGTTAAGAATATAAGCCTCGTACGTTGTAAGTTGTTTTATTTGTAAGGTAGGTATATGCCGGGTTTTGTGCAAGCAATCCCGGCTTTTTTTCAAATACGGGTATAGCAAGAGAGGATGCTTTTATGACCATTACAACGAGAGATTTTGGTGTAATAGAGCTGGATGAAAAAGAACAGCTGGAGTTCAAAGCTCCAATTTTGGGCTTTGAGGACATGAAAAAATACGTGCTGTTTAGCGATGATGAGGCCGGTCCGGGATTGTTGTGGCTACAAAGTGTGGAAAATTCTCAGGTGTGTTTTATTTTACTAGACCCACAAGAGATTGGTCTGCAGTACACCCCTGAAATTAGCGAAGACGTGATGGAATTATTGGGCCTACAGAGTCCGCCCCTGGTAAGGGTAGTGGCGGTGGTTCCCGAAGACTTTAGGGATACCACGGTAAACTTGAAAAGCCCGGTGATAATTAACCCGGAAAACAAATGGGCGGCACAAGTGGTGCTGGATGCTGACTACCCCATTCGCTTACCTTTATTTGATAAGGGGGATGGCACATGCTGATATTGACACGAAAAACCGGCCAAGGATTTCGCATTGGCAGCGATATTGAAATCACTATTACAGAAGTGGCAGGGGACAGGGTGCGTGTGGGTATCAATGCGCCTAAAGAAATTAAAATTTTACGTAGCGAGCTGAAAGAAATAATGGAGCAAAACGTGCAAGCAGCAGGCGTTGCCACTGACTGGAAGGCTTTGGCGGCTAACTTAAAGCAGGGAAAAGTGGATGCTCCGGTAAAAATCGTAAATGAAAAAGATAGTGGCAATAAAAAATAACTTTGCTATGCAAAGTTATTTTAGATGGTATAATAAACTCGTGAAAAATCATTCAGATGATGTTTCATTATGACGGTCTAATCGAGCCGAGTATGCAGACAATGCTATAAAATTTGCATTGTCTGTAGGTAAAACGTCGCATAGAAGTAGTGTTTCGCCACGTCGCAAAGGCACCCTGCGTGCAATGCGCAGTGGTAAATCGTGTAATGTGAGAAAATCCACTTCGGCAGAAAGAGACAGTTCATCGTTTTCTCTGGCGTTACATTGCGCCAAGAGACAAATGAAATCTGTAGACAAATAAACCATGTCGGCGACGATGTTTTGCGAAGGAACGATATTTTGCGGACATATTTGTACTTTGAATCTAGTATTTGAGGCAAAAATGGCACGCATAGCAGCGATGGCTTCTTTTTCCACGTTGATAATGCGCACAAGATTTTGAGAAGACAAATATACATGCCCTGAAAAGCCGGCCATAACGTTTTGTCCGGTAATCCATTCTACGGTGGCAACGCTACCTAAAGGGATCAAAGGTATAAAATCGCCAAAAAACTCAATAGCATTTTCCTCGCCGGACACAATACCTTTTCCGTGTAGCCGGATATCATTATAATCAGAAGTAAATGTTGCGGGAAAAGGAATATATTCCATAAAAGGGCTCCTTAATCACTATGTGATATTACTGTATTATAAAACAAGGCACAAATAAAGGAGAAAATAATGAACGATATCGATAAACTTTGTGAAGTGCTGAAAGAAAAAAAAGCAGTTTTTACGCAATATGAAGAAGCCACAATGGCAATGCTTTCATGTGAAGTAGATGATGTGGAACAGTATATCATACAAAGGGATACACTGGCAATAAAAGGCGAAGAACTGAATAATAGAATAGCTAAGGTATGTGATATGCATCCCGATAAAGAGCGTTTGATAGCCACAACAAATGCTTTGATAAACTATGATAAAGTACCACAAGAATATCATGAGCTTTATGAAAAAGCGCAGGCCATACGAAGCATAGGAAATCGTGTTTTGGAAAGTGATAAAAAAGTGATGGAGCGCATGGCGATGTGGCAAAAAAATGCGCTTAAAAGTATTAAACAAAATCAAAACATGCCGAAAATAAAAAAATATTTAACAGACCTAACAGAAAAGAAAAGTAGCGGAATGTTGCGTGATCAGAAAATATAATAAAATTTTTCAAAATAAAGGGATAAAAAATAATATTTCACAATTTGAAGACAAAAAAATGCTATAAAAAGCTAAACATTTAAAGATAGCGTACGAATATATATGTAGAGAATTATTATTTTACAAATAGATATACGGATCGGTTAAGGAAAGGAAAAAAGAATGGCCATTAATTCATTGAGCGCTGCCAGTTATGGTTTTTCAGGTCTTGCTTCGGGTATGGATACCGAAACAATGGTAGAGGACATGTTGGCTGGTACCCAAAGCAAAATAGATAAAGCTAATCAAACAAAAGCATGGCTAGAGCTAGAACAAACCATGTATCGTGATGTGTCGGCACAATTGCGCACATTGCAAAGTAGCTTTTTAAGCTTTACATCAGATACCAATCTTTTGTCGAGTTCTTTTTATAATACAATGACTAGCACAGTGAACCCACCCAGTGGGTTATCTGCGGCTTTTTCTGTTACAGCAGGCACATCGGCATCCATAGGCACAACCAGCATGGACTATATTAAGCAGTTGGCCACCGCACGCACTGAAAAAACACAGACGAATGCAAGTGGTCAAGTGAGTGGTGTGTTTGATCATGATGCCGCCAAGGAATTGTTTAATTCTTATCGTGGCGCAGATGCCACGCTGACTATTAAAGTTGGCGATAAAATACTTAGCATTGCAAATGCACCGATGGAACTTGGTGGGAAATCACCCACAGAGGTTGCAGACTATTTAAACGAGCTTTTTAACAGCACCGGTAACCCAATTCCGGCAGAGGCGCGTTTTACAAACAATAAACTGCAGATAATAGCCGATGATTCAGATGCATTTATCGAAATTTACGGCAATCAAAACTCAAGTTCTGAGAACCCGACACTGTCAATGAGCATGTTTGGTAGCGGGCTTACTGAAATGAGCGGCCAAGGCGAGATTTCAGCCAGTGTTGACACTGAGTTGTATCAGCCTAGTTTTCAAGTGGACCTGGATGGCCGTACACAACAAATTTACCTAGACTTGAAAGAGCTGGAACAGTATGTAAATGCTACAGATGATGCATCGGCAACAGCGGCTAAAGAAGCAATGGTAGATACTATAAACGATCAGCTGAAACGTTATTTTGGCTCGGGCGTTTCGGCAAGTTATGACGCTGTCACAGGTGAGATAGGCTTTAATTCCGGTAGCGTTAGCCAAAAATTTACCATCACAGGCGAAACATCTATGATGGGCATGCTTGGCATAGAAAACGGTATGTCGAACAAACTAAACACAAACATTGCCCTTAAAGATTTAAATTTTTCGGGCACATTAATGGGCAATAAACAAACATTTTCGATTAATGGCATAGAATTTTCTTATGATTCTTCTGTCGATCTTGCCACTATCCTTGACGACATAAATGCATCTAAAGCCGGTGTGAAAATTTCTTATCTTGAAAGTGAAGATAGATTTGTAGTAAAAAGCGCCGAAACAGGTGCAGGTGGTATTGGTTTTGAGGTAGAGCAAATTGAAGGCAACCTGATGAGCATGCTGTTTGGTGCAGCAGGCGGTAGCAGCACAAATGGCTATGGCATAAATATGGATATGGTGGCGGGTGAAGTTGCCAGCACTTCAGACTTTTCCGGCGGCGGTGTGTTCACTTTCAACGTAAACGGTTCTGATGTTAAGTTTACCATAAGCAAAAATGAAGGCGAAACCATTACCGCAAGTAGCCTTGCAAGCAAACTGAATGAAGCTTTCCGTGATACATATGGATATATGTCAGATGGAACACAGCGCGTACAGTTTATCTTGAACGATGAAGATAAGTTTGTTATTCGCTCAAACGATGAAGATTATATTATAAAAACTGTGCCGCAGCATGATGATACAAACATGAGTCTGTTGGGCTTTTCAGAAGACCAAGCGACCTTGGCCATGGACGGCAATGTTACACTGCAGGATATCGGGGTAAGATTTAGCGCAACAGACTCCATTCAGTTCAATGTAGGCGGAACCACTTTTGCACTTAGCGGAAGTGAAATTGCTGAAAACACTACGATGAATGACTTGGCCGCCCAAATGACTGCAGTAATGCGCAGTGGGTTAGGTCTATCTGCAAGCGATCCGGCACCTACTGTAAGCTATGACGAAAAAACAGGCTCGTTTAGGCTGGATGGGTATGAGGATGCTGCAGGTAATCCGGTATACACCAGTATTTCGCTTGTATCCGGTGGTGCAGTGACACCGCGCCAGTTTGATATGAGCATCAGCGGGCTTGAGGGCAGTGGCACAAATCTTAACATCTCTCTTACTGAGGCGGAACTGGAAGGCAAGAGTAATGAAGCTATAGCCGCGCTGATAAACGAAAAAATCACTGAGCATATGATAAGTGAAGATGCTGCTATTGAAAGGCCTACAGTGGAATGGGACGCTGCTACCAACAGCTATGTTGTGGCAAGTGGCACCATGAACATCGCAAGCCAAGGATATAGCGGACAAGCCAGCAGTAAAGAACTGGATAAATTGTTTGGGCAATCGGAACTGATAGTAAATCAGGCAGAAGTAGCCGGACAATCGGTGGTAATTGATGCAGGTAAGAACGCAGTATTTAGCATCAATGGCTCGGAAATAGAACGTGCTACTAATACATTTTCCATCGATGGTGTCAGCTATACTTTGCATGATACCACTGTTGATGAAAAGACATTAAAGGCCGGTTTGGATGCTTCCACCATGACAGCTGAAGAGCTTGCAAACCACGAAAATTATGAGTATGAGTTCCAAAAAGCCACTCAGATAAGTGTAACTCGTGACACTGAAAAGATTGTAGAGGGTGTGCAAGAATATCTAAAGATATATAACGAAACAATAGACTTTATTAATGAGCTGTACAAGGCTGAGGCTACCTACAAAGATTACCCACCGCTTTCAGACGAAGAAAAAGCCGCCATGAGCGACAGGGAAGTCGAATTGTGGGAAGAAAAAAGTCAAGAAGGCCTTTTGCGTAATGATCAATATTTAGGACAAATTTTGGACGCTTTACG
>CAYIZZ010000083.1:0-10694 GCA_964367945.1 uncultured Oscillospiraceae bacterium
GGGCACTAAGCAGCATGGAGAGCAAACCTTCGCGACCGGGTAGCTTGGATAGTGCAGTAATTTCTTCACCGCTGAGTACTTTACCGTCCATGTAACCTAGCTTTACACTGAAAGCGCCTTTGCTCTTTTCAGCATATTTGCAAAGTACACGAGCTGCTGCTAGAGGATCTTCTTCGCCACACAGGGCCAAAGCAGTAGAACCACTAAGTGCAGAGTCCATCTCACCGTAGGGAGTATCCTCTAAAGCACGACGTACCAAAGTGTTTTTTACAACACTGTAGTCTACACCAGCTTCACGCAACTCTTTACGAAGAGCAGTGTCTTGCTCTACAGTGATACCGATATAATCTACCAGTACACCGGAGGGAGCCGCCAACATTTTCTGACGAATTGCATCCACAATCTCTTTCTTTTGAGCTAAAATTTTCTCACTGGGCATATTGTTTTTCACCTCGTTTCAATCTATAACTTTATCTATCTTTACATTTTAACTGATAGCGATAAAAAATGCCTCTTTCCCGAGAGAAAGAGGCATTACAAATGTAAATGTGTATACCCGTTTCTCGGCAGGAAGAAACCAAAAGGTTTCTGTTAGGCGTAGACCGCTCCTGCTGTCTTTGAAAACAGCTTATTCAGTATAACCGCAAATGCGGCATTTGTCAAGTAGTTAATTATGCGCCTTGAGTGCTGTATTTAGTGCTGGAAAGCTTGATGCCAGGGCCCATTGTTGAAGCAACTGTAGCGCTACGGATGTATTGACCTTTTGCAGCGGCAGGTTTTGCTTTTACGATGGCTTCCATGATGGTGTCAAGGTTTTCTTCCAGTTTAGCTTCGCCAAAAGATGCTTTGCCGATGGGCACATGGATGATGTTGGATTTGTCAAGACGATATTCGATCTTACCGGCTTTTGCCTCGGTAACAGCTTTGCCCACATCGGGAGTCACTGTGCCTGCTTTGGGGTTGGGCATAAGACCACGAGGACCAAGCACCTTACCCAAACGGCCTACAAGACCCATCATGTCGGGAGTGGTAACAAGAACATCAAAATCCACAAAACCTTCTTTTTGGATTCTGTCTACCAAGTCTTGCTCGCCTACCAGCATAGCGCCAGCTTCTTCAGCAGCTTTTGCAGCATCGCCTTTGGCAATGGCCACAACGCGAACGTCTTTACCTGTACCATGAGGTAGCACAACAGCACCACGCACTTGTTGGTCAGCATGACGGCTGTCTACGCCCAAACGAACGTGCAACTCTACGGTTTCGTCGAATTTTGCTTTTGCACTGGAGCAAACCAGTTTCAAAGCTTCATCACTATTATATAGTTTTGTTTTGTCGATGTTTTTGATTGCATCGGTATATTTTTTTCCGTGTTTCATTATTTATGCCCCCCTTATTCTTCCACCAGCACGCCCATGCTGCGGCAAGTACCGGCAATCATGGAAACAGCTGATTCTAGGCTACCTGCGTTCAAGTCTGCCATTTTTGTGTTGGCAATCTCTTCCAGCTGGCTGCGTTTTAGAGTGGCTACTTTTTCACGGTTGGGAACACCGGATGCTTTTTCAAGACCAGCTGCTTTTTTGATAAGTGTAGCTGCCGGAGGTGTTTTTGTGATAAAAGAGAAAGAGTGGTCGGCATACACTGTGATAACAACCGGAATCAGGTATCCGATGTCTTTTTGTGTGCGCTCGTTAAACTCTTTTGTAAAGGACATGATGTTAACACCATGTTGACCCAATGCAGGGCCTACCGGAGGGGCAGGTGTAGCCTTGCCGGCCGGAATTTGCAATTTGATATAACCAATTACTTTTTGTGCCATTGTTTTTTATCTTCCTTTCGTGGTAGGTTGCGGGCAAATGATATTTTTGCCCTCCCACAAGCTACTTTGTAGCTATAAAACACGTCTATATGACGGGTTCTGTGAGTGATAACCCTTTAGTTTAAGGGTGTTTAAACGGGTTTAACCTGTGCCAAGTCCAGCTCTGCAGATGTTTCTCTGCCAAACATGGATACTTTTACATTAACCCTACCTGCGACTTTGTCGATGCTTTCGACAAGACCGATGCAGCCTTCAAGTGGACCACTAAGTACTTCCACAGAATAGCCGATGTCATAGTCAACAACGCTGATGGCGGATACTGTGGTATCATCTTCGATACCTAAAGCATCTACCTCGCCTTGGGTAAGAGGGACAGGCTTCGAGCTGGGACCCACAAATCCGGTGACGCCGCGAGTGTTTCTCACGACATACCAGCTATCGTCGGTCATTACCATTTTCACCAGCACATAGCCGGGAAACAGCTTGCGCTCCACTGTGCGTTCTTTGCCGTCTTTAATATCGGGCACAATCTCAGTGGGAACGCGCACATCCTGAATCCAGCTTTGCAAACGACGGTTTGCAATGATGGTGAGTAGGTTCTGAGCAACTTTGTTTTCGTATCCGGAATAGGTGTGTACCACATACCAGTGTCCTTGGTCCATACAATACTCCTTCTTATACAGCCGGTGCGCTTAGTTCCAGCACCAAAGTGAAAATCCAGTTAAATACAAAATCTAAGCTGAAAATCAATAAAGCGGCTACAGCCACAAATACACACACAACTAAAAAGTTATTGGTGACTTGTTTACGGGTAGGCCATACCACTTTTTTCATTTCGCCTTTAGAGTCTTTAAAAAAGCGGATGACGCTTTTGAAAAAACGTACAAAAAAATTAGGTTTTTTGTCTGCGGCTTTATTGGCCATAATATGCTCCCTTTCCTCTATTGCCTATTTTGTTTCACGATGTGGCGTGTGTTTTTTGCAAAAACGGCAATATTTCTTGCGCTCTAAACGGTCGGGAGTGTTTTTCTTGTTTTTTGTTGTGTCGTAGTTGCGTTGTTTACACTCAGTACAAGCTAATGTGATTTTAGTTGTCATCCTAGTGGCACCTCCTTCTCAAATCGGTGAATTATGGAAACTTGATGTTTCCTACCTCCCTCTACTGGGACGAAATTGTGTGATTTTACAAAGCAAAATATGCACAAAAAAATAAGCCTTCCAGCGAGGTATAGATATCATACCACACGGAAGGCCTAACGTCAAGTGAAAAAAGCTATAGTCTGTGAAAAATTATGCGGTGTAAGGCATTAGTGCGATCACCGGCATTTGCGGAGGCATGCTCATGGTGGAAATACCTTGTGTGACAGCGCTTATCTCTGCGCCGGGCACTAAGTCTTCTTCGCTAAGATCGACCAAAGCATCCATGGGTACATTTAGTATCAAAACGTTGCTTGTGTCGGCAGTGGCAGAAGCTACAGCGTCGATTGAAGCTGAGGTGTCGATTGACGCTACTGCTACAGCAGCATCCTCCTCATAAGCTGAGGTAAACGGAATAATATGTATCATATAGCCGTTTTCATCAGACATAACTTCGCTGATAGTTCCGTTTTGCACCACACCTTCACTGAATGAGGCAATTATATCAAGGGAGGATACAGTGCCCATGGGTGGGATGCTGCGTGTTAAAATACCATCATAGTGAACAGCAACAAATGCGTCGACAGCAAGCTCAAAGCCACCGGATTCTATCTCGGTATCCTCTGCAAGCTGGAAAACAATGGTTTCGTTGCCGGAAGTTTGGCCCTCTGCTTGTGACACAGTTATGGTATTGTTTTCTGTGTCCACTTCGTCCACACGTCCATAGTATGTCAAAAGATCGCTTTGAGTATCTTCTTGTGCGGATGAAGCCTCGGAAGACACTGTGCTTTGTGAAGATGGGGCAGTGCTACTACTTTCGGAATCAGGTGTGGAAACCGAAGATGTTTCTGAAGATGTGCAAGCACTAAAAAGGAATAAGCCGGCTAAGGCAGTTGTCAGTAAAATTTTTTTCATAATAAGCTCCTATTGGTGAGAATGTTTGTAACAAAGATAGCATATCACTTTTATATGAGCAAATTGTGTAAAAATTTGTACATTAAAACAACAAAAAAACAACAAAAGAAAGACAAAAATATATTATCTAAATATTTTTAGACAGTGGGAAGTAGTTTGCATTTTTGGCCCTTTACATAAACATCTTGCACCATTAAATCATCGCTTAATAACACAAGGTCGGCGTCTTTGCCTGCCTCGATGCTACCTATTGTTTTATCAAGGCCGATAACACGAGCGGGTGTTAATGAAGCCATACACACAGCGTCCCATAAAGGAATATCGGCAAATTTCATCACGTTGCGAACAGCCGCGTCCAAGCTAAGGCAAGAGCCAGCCAAAGTACCATCGTCAAGACGAATGGCGCCGTCTTTAATGGTGATGTGTCTTTCGCGAATGTCATATTCGCCGTCGGGCAGACCGTTGCCAAACACAGAGTCACTTACAAGTGTCATACCATCTGCACCTTTAAGGCGTACCATTAGGCGGACAGTGCCGGGATGAAGATGGATGCCGTCTACAATTGCCTCACAAAAAACTCTATCATCGGTCAGGCATGCGCCTACTACGGCAGGCTGGCGATGGTCTAAAGCACGCATACCATTAAATGTATGGGTTGCGTTTGTGATGCCAGCGTTGATGCCGGCCATGGCTTCTTCATAAGTAGCATTGCTGTGGGCGGCAGTTACCACAATACCTTTTTTCTTTAGCATTGCAATGCCACTGAGTGCACCCGGAATTTCAGGCGATATTGAAAAAATCTTTATATTACCATCAGCGGCGTCAATTAACGTGTTGAATTCGTCTTGTGAGACGCTGCGCAGTAGATCTTGAGAATGCGCTCCACGTTTTGGGACAGAAAAATAAAGGCCTTCGGAATAAATACCCAGAGGTTGTGACATATCAAAATGAGACGCACGCATAAACTCGGCTGCAGTTTCCATGCCTTTTTTCACTTGGTCAAATTGGGCAGTGCTGGTAGTAATAAGAAATCCTGTGACACCATGGGATAGTTGGCCTTTGGCTATCATGGCAAGTCCGTCGATATCAGATGATATAGCGTCGTGTCCTAAGCGACCATGGTTATGTAGATCAATGAAACCGGGAGAAAGATAACTGCCTGCTGCATCTACTACACTGGCGTTTTCGGCAGAAATATCGGTTTCTGATATGCAGGCAATACAGCCTTCTTCCACCAGCACATTGCCGTGTAATATTCTATCCGTTAGTATAATACGTGCGTTTTTAAACAGTAGGCGCTTCATAACAATCATCCTTTTCAGTATTATTTATAAGCAAAGTAAGCTCTGCTCTTATATATATTATATTTTAATAAAGCACCCAAATAAAGGGTGCTTTATTAAAAATATGAAATTCTAAAATATATTATGTGCAAAACATAGAACGTGCCTCTTTTAACATCTGCACGGTTTTGGCAACACTTAAGCGACAAACATCTATAGATAAATGATAGTTCATAACATCGCCCCAAGTGCGGCCGGTGTGGTAATTATAATAATTTGCACGACTACGATCTGTTTTACGTATCAGAGTCCGCGCGGCATCTTCTTCAAGATTATCAAGACGCGCAACACGATTGATGCGTTCTTCCAAAGGTGCATGAAGGAATACAGACATCACATGCTTTCTGCCACGCAAGATATAATCAGAACATCGGCCGATGATGACACAAGGGCTTTGGTCGGCCACTTCGGTCACTACCTCGGCAATAATATCTTGCAAGTGATCGTTTGGCAAAAAGTCGGTATAATCCACATATTTTGGAATGCCTGAAAAATTCGAGTAAGAAGCAGTGATACCACTGGTAGGCTTCTCGTCATTTTTTTCAAACAGTTCATGTAAAATACCACTTTTTTCAGCGGCAACCTGCAAAAGCTCTCTATCATAAAACTTGATATCAAGCTCTTTGGCAAGTGCAAGGCCAACCTCGCGCCCACCACTGCCAAACTGGCGAGCAATACATACAACAGGATTGTCTACCATGTCAATTCCTCCTAAACAGGTTGTTACAGGGAAAATAGACAGAGAAAAAGCAAGTGGATATAATCGCACAATACACACTGAAAATAACGGTGTGTAATCAGTATACCACATATAGTAGGTGTTTGCCCATCGTACAAAATGGATAGATATTTTTGTGATATTTACTAAATTAGGACTGCTTTCAGCTTAAGAAGCAGAGGCCGCGGGTTGTTTTTGAAGGCCCATGGCGGAAACACGAGACAAAGCCAAGATGGCTATCAGCGCCATAGCAACGTCCGGAATGGCCCAGGAAGCATTGTAAGTGATGGAGTATTGCCATACCGGGATACCTTCCGGTGCATAAGCTGACCACAGCAAAATTCCGGACAAAAAGCTGCAAAGAAGACGGCCGGCGCCTGTGAGTAAAACACCGGCAGTGATGCCTACAGTGCGGTTTTTGAATAGGTTTGCGATGGGGCCTGAAAAACCTAACACTGCGTATGCAAAAAGATAATCAAGCAACACACATAAAATCATAGTGGGGACAGTTTTGAGGAATAAAACGTTGTCCATTCCATTTAGAGCCTGCAATAAACCATAGCATGAAGCCACGGCAAGACCCCACTTGCCACCATGGCGTAAGCTGAACAACAAGATAGGACCGGTGGCAAACCAAGAAATAGTGCCACCAAAAGGCAAGCTGATGCTGGGAAGTAAGGACAGCCCATAAGCAATAGCCATCATAAGGGCGCCTTCCACCAAAATAGTTGTACGGGACATTAGAGATGGATGTTTCATAGCAAAGACCTCTTTCTACCACAAATGGGTATATGTAGTACATAAAAACAGGCAAAAAAATACTCATGGCACAAAAACCATGAGCGAAACGTTTGCTATAAGCAAAACTCCCTACGCCGGCATTATCCGGATCAGGTTTCGAGGGTTCCCATTATATAATAATGGATCTCAGCCGAAATCGGCACCCCTGTTTTTATGTCTGGTATTATTATAATTACGTATTCATTTTTTGTCAATATTGAAAGCGAGAATTGGGGAATAAATTTAAAATATTTTAATAAATCTAAAACATATATTATTTAATGCCTTTTTTGGGACAAAGATGCGATAAAAAGCAGTCATCACAGTGGGCTTTTCGTGAGGTGCACACGGCGCGTCCGTGAAGAACACACCTATGGCAAAAATCGTTACTTTCAAGTGGTGGCAGAACTTTGCGCAGAGCTTTTTCCACCTGAAGGGGATCTTTGCTTTTGACAAATCCCATGCGATTTGCAATACGGATGCAATGGGTATCGGCAATCACAACACCGGGTGTGCCGAAAATATCGCCCAGAATCAAATTGGCGCTTTTGCGGCCGACACCGGGCAAGGAAAGTAAATCCTCCATAGTATCGGGTACCTTGCCACCATATTTTTCTGTGACCATAACAGCGGCGGCGTGGATGTCACGGGCTTTGGTGCGGCCAAGGCCACAAGGTTTTACAATAGCCTCGATATCATCGACGTCTGCTGCAGCAAGGGCTTGTAAAGACGGATACTTTGCGAATAATATGGGAGTTACTTTGTTGACACGAATATCGGTGCATTGAGCGGATAGCCTTACCGCAACTAATAAGTGCCATGCGTTTTCAAAGTCTAGATTTCCGCTGTCTAAATGTGGATAAGCTTCTTTAAGGCTATTTACAATTTGCACAGTGTCTTTCTTAGTACGCATCATTTTTCTCCAGGTTTAGCTTTTATTTTGTCCCAATATTCCTTGAAAGCTTGTTCAGTTTTGTTTTCGCCGGGAATATAATAAACAGCATCTTTAATGACATCGGGCAAATATTGCTGGGCAACCCAGTGGTTTTCACTATTGTGTGGATATAAGTAGTGCTGGCCCTTTACCGATGCATCTTCACCGTCGAAATGTTTGTTCTGCAAGCTGCGAGGAATAGGTCCGGTTTTACCGGAGGTGATATCATCTAAGGCAGCTGAAATGGCGTTGTAGGCGGAGTTTGACTTGGGCGCGTTGCATACCATGATAACAGCATCGGCAAGTGGAATTCGAGCCTCGGGCATACCCACCTGCAAGGCGATGTCTACGGCCGACTTCACAATAGACAGAATCTGAGGATAGGCAAGGCCTACATCTTCGCTGGCGGTGACCAGCAATCTTCGGCATGCACTTGGCAAATCGCCTGCAATCAAAAGGCGTGCCAAGTAATGCAAAGCAGCGTTTGTATCGGAACCACGCATGGATTTTTGGTAGGCGGAAATTATATCGTAATGCTCGTCTCCGGCACGGTCATATCGCATGCTACTGCGCTGAGCCACTTGCTCCACATCAGATAAAGTTAGCTGCTTTTTGCCATTTTTCTCGATGGCACAAGCAAGCGAAAACTCAAGCCCGTTTAAGGCTTTTCGCATGTCACCACTGCTGGAAGTTGCCAGTTTGCGCAAGGCCTCGGCCTGTGCATTGATTTTGATGTTTTCAAGCTTTTCCACTTTTTTTATAGCAAAAACAAGGCCCTTTTCAATATCGTCAGGAGTAAGTGGCTTGAATTCAAACACAGTACTGCGCGACAAAAGAGCGTTGTATATATAAAAATAAGGGTTTTCTGTAGTGGAAGCTATCATTGTGATGGAGCCGTCTTCGATAAACTCAAGCAGGCTTTGTTGCTGTTTTTTATTGAGGTACTGGATTTCGTCAAGATATAGCAAGACGCCGTTTTGACTACCGAAAGTACCGATGCTTTTCATCACGTCCCTGATATCTCCGGTGCCGGCAGATGTGCCGTTTAAATGGTGTAAAAGCATATTGCTATTTTGGGATAAAATACGTGCAACAGTTGTTTTGCCGCAGCCTGATGGGCCGTAAAAAATCATGTTAGGAATACGGTGTGCTTCTACAGTACGGCGGAAAACTTGATTTTTTCCTAAAAGATGAACTTGCCCCACCACTTCATCAAGTGTGGTGGGGCGAAGACGATCTGCTAATGGTGTAGTGATGGACATATTTAAACTGCCCTCCGATAATATGCTGAAAACAGGTATAAGTGACTAAAAACTATAATAAAACGAATTAGTCAATCTCGTAAATAGGATATTTTTCCACCATGGAAGCAACCGCTGCACGTGTAGCGTCTTTGGTTTCATCAAAGCGGAAGATGCAGTCGGCAATACATTTTGCGATTTGTTTCATTTCTTCTTCGCCAAAGCCACGTGTGGTAACTGCCGGGGTACCGATGCGCACACCGCTGGTGACAAACGGGCTTTGAGGATCGTTTGGAACAGTGTTTTTGTTGGCAGTGATGCATACTTCGTCCATGCGAGCTTCCAGCTCTTTGCCGGTTACGTCAGTTTCGCGCAAGTCGATGGTCATAAGATGGTTGTCGGTGCCGCCGGATATTAAGTTGACGCCTTCATCCTGTAAAGCTTTTGCCAGTACTTTTGCGTTGTCTACAATTTTTTGCTGATATGCCTTGAATTCGGGTCTTAGTGCTTCACCAAACGCCACAGCTTTTGCGGCAATCACATGCTCAAGTGGGCCGCCTTGTGTGCCGGGAAATATTGATTTATCGATCATTTTTGCTAGTTTTTCTTTGCACAAAATCATGCCGCCACGCGGACCACGCAGTGTTTTGTGGGTGGTGGTGGTGACAACATCGCTCATTGGTACGGGAGAAGGGTGCACACCGGCGGCTACCAAACCGGCAATGTGGGCCATATCAACCATCATATAAGCGCCTACTTCATCACATATAGCGCGAACTTTATCAAAATCAATGATGCGAGAGTAGTTGGATGCGCCGGCTACAATCAGTTTTGGCTTTTCTTTTATTGCAAACTCACGAAAAGCATCATAATCAATATAGCCATCCTCGCCAAGGCCATAAGAAATGAAGTTCCAGTATTTGCCGGATACATTTACGGGGCTACCATGAGTAAGATGTCCACCGTGGGAAAGATCCATGCCTAAAACAGTGTCACCAACTTCAAGTAAAGCAAAATATACAGCGAAATTTGCCTGAGCACCAGAGTGAGGCTGAACATTGGCGTGTTCTGCACCGAATACTTCTTTTGCACGATCAATGGCAATATTTTCCACAACGTCTACATATTCACATCCACCATAATAACGGCGGGAAGGATAGCCCTCGGCGTATTTGTTGGTTAGCACGCTACCCATGGCAGCCATCACGGCCGGAGAAACCAAATTCTCACTGGCAATTAACTCGATATTACTTTGCTGGCGAACCAGCTCTTTGGCCATGGCTTCACCTACATCAGAATCTAATTTTGTTACAAAACCTATAGAATCCATTACATCGCTAAACATGGGCGTTCTCTCCCTTATTGATAATAATTTTGTGGTTTTAAGCTACATATATTATACTAAAATTAGTGATAGGACACAAGTGAAAAAGTTGCAAACTAAAAGAAAAGGAAGAAATTGATATAAATCAAAAGAACATAAAAAACCAAATAACCATCGATGCTTGTGATATCAGTCTGCCTTTTGTATATTTTATACATTTTTCGACTTTTTCAAAATACGTAGTTTTAAAGCACGAATTTTCATACCATATTTACTGGTGAAAATAGCACTTATAATAAGTGAAGCCAATGATATTCCCAGCATATTTCCTTCAATAAAGCCACTCAAAGCTGTTTCATTGGGATCGACAAACAGTAGTGTAAAATATATTATCATCGAAAAAATGCCCACCAATATTATATTCTGTAACTTTTAGTACCGTTTCTTCTAAATTTTTGTCCATCATTTCTTCTCCTCTTTCTCCAT
>CAYIZZ010000084.1:0-10258 GCA_964367945.1 uncultured Oscillospiraceae bacterium
TTTTCATCAAAAATTTACGACGCATGTCATATTCGTCTCGCATCATGACTATTTCATCGTCACATTCTTTCATAGCTACCACAGCAGCATACTGACTGGTGGTAGGTGCGCACATTATAGCCGCTTGATGTATGCGATTCATCACTTCTATAAACGGTTTAGGTCCACATGCATATCCAAGCCGCCATCCTGTCATCGCATAACATTTTGAAAATCCACTGGATATAATAGTACGCTCTCTCATACCGTCAAATGTAGAAAGCGACACATGCTTTTCTCCACCGAAAGTAAGCTCGGCATATATCTCGTCGGTAAGCACTACGATATCTGTATCACGCAACACCTCTACAATAGGCTCAATATCTTCCCTGCGCATCACCGCGCCTGTGGGATTACATGGAAAAGGAAAGATAAGCATCTTGGTTTTTTCTGTGATAGCCTCTTTCAGTGCTTTCGCTGTGAGTTTAAAATTATCCTCATTTTTCAGTGCGATAGGCACCGGCACCCCACCTGCCAAGGTGGTAATTGGGTGATAACAAACAAAACTTGGCTCAGGAATCAATACCTCGTCGCCCGGATTCACCACCGCACGTATGGCGGCGTCTATTGCTTCACTGCCACCCACTGTCACCAGTATCTCTTCTTTAGGGTCATACTTCATTTCAAAGCGTCTGTCCAAATACTTTGAAATCTCACTTCTAAGCTCCATCATGCCAGCGTTAGACGTGTAAAACGTATGCCCACGCTCTAGATTTTTTATTCCGGCTTGTCTTATCTGCCACGGCGTTTTAAAATCAGGCTCTCCCACACCAAGCGTTATTACATCATCCATCTCGGCAGCAATATCGAAAAATCTGCGTATTCCGGACGGGCGCATATTTTTTGCACCTTCTGCTAGTAATCGATTATAGTCCATAGACCCATCACCTTTCTTAGGGCAAAGTTCACTTTCACCCTCTATCTTTATCAAAACTATGTATATGGGCCTTTATATGCTTCCCAATCTTTCGTCTTTTTGCTCGCTTTCATAAAGTGCACCGTCTTTTTTATACACACGCAAAACAAAATGCGTAGCAGTGGACAATACACCGTCCATTGGCGATAGCCTGCGTGCTACAAACAAGGCCACTTCTTGGAAGGTCGCACCGGAAATAGTCACCGATAAGTCATATCCACCACTCATCAACAGCACGCCGTCTACACCATCTAAGTTTGCCACATTTTGTGCTATGTCATCAAACCCGTTTCCTTTTTGTGGTGAAACCCGTACCTCTATGATAGCTTGCACGCCATTTCCGCCCACTTTTTCCCAATCTATTAGTGTGCGTGTTCCTCGAAGCACACCCATTTTTTTATACTCATCTATCTTTTTTGCTACATTTTCAGGCGCACTATCTACCATGGCCGCCATTTCCTCCAGCGTTAGTTGCGCATTGTTTTCAAGTATAGTTAACAGTTTATCCATGGTTTCCTCCCTGCGGCCAAAATACGACCTTTTTATTTTTAAAGTTGCCTTACATTATATATGATACTGTGTGTAAAGTCAAAAATCTTCCCCCTTTTCTAAACTCTTATTTTTTGTTATACTATTTGTGAAGTATTTATCTATGTCCCTTTCGGGCAAACAATCTTGGAGGAAAATTATGCAAGCAGTTATCACGGTGGTGGGTACAGACAAAGTGGGTATTTTAGCCAAAGTCAGCACCCTGTGCGCCGAAAATGGAGCAAATATCGAAGAAGTTACCCAAACTATATTACGTGGCACATTTGCCATGATTATGATCGCTACCCTGCCAAACGATGGCGTGGATTTTGCCGATCTTTCTAAAAAGCTTAGCCTTGCCGGGGAGGAGCTTGGCGTCACTATAAACGCCACACGTCAGGATATTTTTGATGCGATGCATCATATTTAATGCTTATACTATCCGTTAATACCATATTTATATACACTTTGCGTAAAGGACATTTTATCTTATGATTAATACCAGCGATATAATAGAGACCATCCGCATGTTATCAGATGAACATTTGGACGTGCGTACTGTTACCATGGGTATCAGCCTTTTGGACTGCGCTGATCCCAACCCTGACGAGGCTTGTCGTAAAATTTATGAAAAAATTGTAAGCCGAGCTAAATATTTAGTGCCTGTGTGCGAATCGATTTCTTCAGAATATGGCATTCCTATTGTGAATAAGCGTATTTCAGTAACACCTATTTCCATGCTATTGGCATGTTGCAAGGACGCTGATCCCGTGCAGTTTGCCAAAACTTTGGACAAGGCCGCTACCGCCACAGGCGTGAACTTTATCGGCGGTTTTTCAGCTTTGGTACACAAAGGCTTCTCGGCAGGTGACGAAGAACTAATAAACAGCTTGCCACGTGCTTTATCCGAAACACAAGCTGTGTGCGCCTCGATAAACATCGGCTCTACAAAAAGTGGCATAAACATGGATGCCGTGGCCATGATGGGCCCTGTTATCAAAGAAGCCGCCGAGCTTACCGCCGAGCGCAATTGCATAGGTCCTGCAAAGCTAGTGGTATTTTGCAACGCACCGGATGATAACCCGTTTATGGCGGGTGCTTTCCATGGCGTTGGCGAGCCTGACTGTGCCATTAATGTTGGTGTATCCGGCCCAGGTGCCGTGCGCAGTGCTCTTGAAAAACTACCAAAAGATGCACCTATTGAGAAAGTAGCTGAAACTGTTAAGAAAACCGCGTTCAAAATCACTCGCATGGGCCAGCTGGTGGGTGAAGTGGCCGGCAAGGCATTAGGCGTTCCATTTGGTATTGTGGACTTATCGTTAGCCCCTACCCCTGCTGTGGGTGACAGTGTGGCTGCTGTTTTGGAGGAGATGGGCCTTGAAAGTGTTGGCGGCTGGGGTACCACCGCTGCGCTTGCCCTTTTAAACGACGCTGTTAAAAAAGGCGGTGTGATGGCCAGCGGACTTATTGGCGGACTGTCCGGTGCATTTATCCCTGTAAGTGAAGACGCAGGTATGATTGCCGCTGCTGAAAAAGGCCTGCTTTCCCTTGAGAAACTTGAAGCTATGACAGCCGTGTGCAGTGTTGGTCTTGACATGGTTGTTGTTCCCGGCGACACTCCAGCCGATGTTTTATCTGCCATGATAGCCGACGAGGCCGCCATCGGCATGGTGAACCAAAAAACCACTGCTGTGCGCGTCATCCCTGCCATTGGTAAAAACACCGGCGATGTGCTGGATTTTGGTGGACTTTTAGGTTATGGACCTGTAATGCCCATCAACACATCTTCGCCCTCTGTTTTCATTTCTCGTGGCGGACGCATCCCAGCACCGATGCAAGCACTGAAAAACTAATTTCGTGTCAACTTTTTGTATACAAAGCATCCGTTACAACATTTTGTATGCGATTTATGCTGGTTCTACAACCATAGCGTTCAGATGCGTAGCAAGTCTGCCCATCAAACCTTTATATGTCTTTGTCTTTTTTTAATATCAACACTATATTTTTAAAACAAAAACCATGCTTTGGGTTCTTCCCTCCGCATGGTTTTATTTTTGGTTGAATTGAATCACTTCAATATATTTGTAATATTTTTTGTACTTATTACCGTTTGTAGTCAAAATTACACTGGTATTTATATCTACACCAGACCCATCCACTCTTCCATAGCTTCTTCTAGCGCTATGTTGCTATCGTCCAGCATCTCACTGTATTTGGTGAGCAAGGCAAAGTCAGCGGCATTTTCAGGGTTTTCAAGGGCGGCTGTGGCTTCATCTATTTCGTTTTCCAGTGTAGCTATCAGTTTTTCAAGTTCCGATATCCTCTGGCGTTTTTGTGCTTGTTGAGCCCGTTCTTCCTTAGTCCGTTTTCCGCCAGGCTTATTTTCTTTTTCAATATTTTCAGCTTTTTGCGGCGTCGACTCTTTACTTTCAACTTCTATACTTTGCTTTTCTTTATAATCATCATAGTTGCCGTCATACCGAATAAAACCCTGCGGTGTCATCTCTAAAATAGTGGTAGGCACACGTTGTAGGAAATATCTATCATGGCTTACCACTAATATCGTGCCTGTAAAGCTACGCAGAGTGGCTTCCAGCACCTCTTTTGCCCTATAGTCCAAATGGTTTGTCGGCTCATCTAAAACAAGCACGTTTGCCCTTTGCATCTGCAAAATTGCAAATGCTACCTTGGCACGCATCGCACCCGAAAGCTCTCGCACTTTTTTATAAACAGTTTCGCCTTCCAGCAAAAGCCGTCCCAATGCTGTGCGAATTTCAAACTCAGTTTTGGTTGGATATCTACTGTGCACTGCTTCCAGCACAGTTTCGTCCATCGGCAGGCCTGACAGCTCTTGGTCGAAATATCCCAGCTTTACGTTACCGCCCCATCTAGCTGCGCCTTTATGTGGCATAATATTTTGTATAGCTTTCAAAAATGTAGACTTCCCTACGCCGTTCAAGCCCACCAGTGCTATTTTTTCCTCGCGCAAAATTTCAAGGTTCAAGTCCCTGTACAGCTCGCGCATATTTGGGCCTTCACCCACGCTAACTCCGAAATTTTCGCACATCATCACACTTTGGTGGGGTTCCACGTCATAGCTAAACCGCAACGATATCGTTTTATCCATCGACGGCGGCGGGCTGATACGCTCCATCTTTTCCAGTGCTTTACGCCTACTTTGTGCCATTTTTGTGGTAGATGCTCTTACTATATTTCGGCGCACATAGTCTTCCATCTTCGCAATTTCTTCTTGCTGTTTTTCATAGCTACGTTGCCATGTTTTACGACGCTCAGCCTTTTGAGTGACAAAGCTGGTATATCCGCCTGTATATCGGACCACTTCACAACGCTCTACCTCACAGATATCTTTCGCAATAGCGTCAAGAAAATACCTGTCATGACTAACCACCAATATAGCACCTTTGTATGTAGACAAATATTCTTCCAGCCAGCTGAGCATAGAAAAATCCAGGTGGTTTGTAGGCTCGTCCAGCATCAATACATCGGGCTGACCCAAAAGCAGTTTTGCAAATCCGAACCGCATTTTCTCGCCACCCGATAACGTACTGACTTTTGTGTTTCTGTCGAAAGCAGAAAACCCAAGGCCGGTCAACACACGGTTTATCTTGTCTTCGATATGGTATCCTTCTTTTGATTCAAACTTCACTTGCAAACTATCATATTCACGTAAAAGCAGAGCATTTTCGGGATCATTCTTCAGTTTTTGTGCACATTCTTCCATTTGCCTTTGTATCAACCTTACTGATTCAAACGCACTCTCAGCTTCTTGCTGTAGGGTATTTTCACCTTCCAGTGCGTCATTTTGGCGCAGGTAACCGATCTCCAACCCACGTGCACGAATAATCTCGCCCTCGTCCGGCTCTAATATTTTAGCTATCATATTCAAAAGTGTAGTTTTTCCGGCACCGTTTGCACCTAAAAGGCCTATGCGATCCCCTGCATTAACTTCTAAATTCACCCCACGAAGTACCACTTTATCTAAAAAACTCTTACCTATATTTTGCACGCTTACCAGCATTTTTTCTCTCCATTCATTGGCGCATTTTCACCGCCTTATACTACATTACATAATGTGCCTGCAAATGTCAATTAACTGCCGGTGATATATGTTTTTTGCCAGTTATTTCCTTGACGTGCCCTCATAATTTTGTTACATTTATACTATTATGTTATCATGAATTTGTATATCTAGGAAAGAGGTTTCTCATGCTGGAAATAACAGCTTTGTGCAAAACATATTCCGGTGGTAAACGCGCGGTGGACAACTTATCTTTAAGCGTAAGCGCAGGGGAATTGTATGGTTTTATAGGGCATAACGGTGCCGGAAAAACCACTACTCTGCGTGCTGTTTGTGGTATTCTAGCCTTCGATAGTGGTAATATCACCATTGATGGGCACGACATCACAAAAAATCCTGTGGCCGCAAAAAAAATCACTGCTTTTTTGCCGGACAACCCCGATATTTACGATTTTCTTTCCGGGATAAAATATCTGTCTTTCGTTGCTGACATGTATGAGATACCAAAAGATGACCGTCAGCCACTTATACAAAAATATGCCGATGCCTTTGATTTGACCGGTGTTTTGGGTAGCCCTATCGGGGGGTACAGCCACGGCATGAAACAAAAACTCGCCCTATTATCGGCTTTTATTCGTCGTCCTAAACTTCTTATATTAGACGAGCCTTTTGTCGGCCTTGATCCTGTGGCTGCATTTCGTACCAAAGAGTTTTTACACGAAATATGTAGTGATGGTGGTTGCGTATTTTTTTCCACTCACGTGTTGGAAGTGGCAGAAAAGCTGTGTGATAAAATTGCCATCATAAAAGATGGCAGGCTTGTTGCCGCCGGCGACACCTCTTCTATTGTAGGCCAGACCTCACTTGAGCATATCTTCCTTGAGCTGGCAAACGAAATTCAAACGGATACCGTAAGCACCGGAGGCCCTGTGTAATATGAAAAAATTCTTTATATTGCTTGGGTTTTCTTTTAAGTGTTTACTTTTAACCACTTTCAATATCGGTAAAGGTACCAACAAGAAAAAAGCCGCCAGCGGTATTGCTGCATTTTTGTTTTTATGTGGCTTGATGCTTTATATATCGGGAACATACTCCTACATGCTTGCCACCGTTTTTTTCGAACTTGACGCCATTGAGCTGATGCTTATATCCATTACCGGCATGGCTTTGTTTTTCCCGTTTGTCTACATGGCATATGCTTCCCAGTCACTTATTTTTTCTACTAAAGACGTTGATTTTATGCTGAGCTTGCCGGTATCTTCTTTTTCCATAATGACAAGCCGCTTATTTGCTTTATACCTTGAAAGCCTTTTAATGGTGGAACTGATCCTTATTCCTGCCGCAATTTTTTATGTAAGCTTTTCGGGTGGTAGTATAGGCTTTATCCTGTGGGTTTTATTGTGCGGTGCGCTACTGGCCTTTATCCCCACTACCATGGCTCTACTTTTTGGTTCTCTTATATCTTTGGTTGTTTCAAAAATGCGCTTTAAAAATTTGTTCAGTCTTTTATTTAATATTTTATTTTTAGTAGCAATTTTAGCCATAAGTTTTTCTGTGAGTTTCGGTGTGAATAACATCACCCCCACCGCTATATCTGATTTACGTCATATCGTGCAAGAAAACTTTGCTTTTCTTTGGTGGATTTATCTTGCTTACATCGGCAACATACCTTATTTTATACTAATAGCCATTTTATGCGTTGTCCCATTTATTCTTTTTACGTGGATCTTCAGTAAGTTTTATAAAAATATTCTCACCCGCCTATCGTCTCATCATTTACGCACCGACTACCGTTTGCGCCGCATAGCTTCTCGCAGTAGTTTTTGGGCACTGTTTTCAAAAGAAGCTTCCAAGCTTTTCTCTACACCTGCATTAATGCTAAATGGTGGTTTTGGCGTTTTTATGGCTGTGCTTGCCGCCATCGCGTGCTTTATTTTTAGGCAGGATATCTACAACTATTTTGCGCTTTTCTCTATTTACAGCGGCATAGATACCTCCATATTTCTCCCATTTATTATGCTACTACTTTCCGCTTTTTTTATCATCAATACCAATATTGTAAACGTTTCGATTTCTTTGGAAGGCAAATACTTATGGATTTTAAAGTCGGCGCCGGTATCTGTATTGAAAATATTCATGGTCAAAATAGGTCTTAATGTTTTTCTTTGTATGTTTGCTGTATTTATCACCATTCCACTTTTTAGTATTTTGTTTGCCGTGCCTTTACCATATATTTTATTAGCTACCATATTCGCCTTTTTATTGTCTGTTTTCATTTCTTCAGGTGGCCTTTTAATCAATTTGTTTTTACCTCGGCTTGATGCTGAAAATGATGTAATTGTAATAAAGCAAAGTGCCTCTGTGCTGGTGGGATTACTTTTCAGCTTACTCACTTTTGGCGGACTTATCGCATTGTGGTTTTCCTTGTCTTTTCTCAGCTTTGTTTTCTTTACTTTACTTTGCACCAGTATCTTGCTTTGCCTTAATATTGCCACTTTCACTTTACTATTTACTAAAGGTCGCACGCTATTTAACGCTTTATAACAGGAGTTTTTGCCACTATGATCACAACTGCCGCTATTATATTTACTCTTCTTATTTGTTTCGGAGTACCTATTGCAACTTTGCTTTTTTGCCTTGTTAAGAACAAGGCTTTCCTCGTTCCGTTTTTTGCTGGCGTATTAACATTTCTTGTATCGCAAGTTTTCACTCGTATACCTTTACTGGCTTTTTTACAAAGTACTATGAGTGTTCGCCTGTTTTCTGTCGCTTATCCACTTGTTTTCGGGCTTCTTGTTTGTCTTTCCGCCGGTGTGTTTGAAGAAACAGGACGTTTAATCGCCATGACTTTGATGAAAAAACATCGTGGCACACCGCAAAGTATCGTTTTTGGACTGGGCCACGGAGGCATAGAGGCTCTGCTTTTAGTGGGCATAAACATCTTAGTTGTAGCGTTTGGTGTCATAACACCTATGCCGTCTGATTTTTTACTGTTTATAAGCGGCCTAGAGCGCATATTTGCCATTTGTGCACATGTATGCTTATCTGTTTTGGTTATGCGTGCCGTCACGCTAAAAAAACTCCGATGGTATATTTTTGCAGTGCTTTTACACACTGCTTTAAACGCCGGTAGCTTACTTCCACTTAATACCATTTTTATCGAGTTGTATATTGCCGTTTTTGCTATTTTATTAGTTTTATTTACCTACTTCACCCACAAAAAAGTCCCAATATCAAACAACCCACCTACACAGGAGGCCTTACCCTATGACTAAATTATTTAAACGTACTATTTTACCCTTTGCTCTGTGCATGATTTTTGTCTTATTGTCCGCATGTGGTGCCACGCTATCTTTGCCCGATGGCATGAGTGAGGATACCACCGAGGCTATGGCTAAAGAAATTGTAAGTGCGGCTAATAACGCTGATTATGCAGCTATGGTAGAGTTGTTCTCAGGTCTTGAGGGTACTCCACCGCCTACAGAAGACGAATGGGAAGAAATTCTTGCGCCGGTGTTTGAGGAGCTTGATACAGGCGCTTTTGTTGAATATGGCGAGGTTGCCTTTACCACTGTGGAAGATGATACTATTGGGCCTCAAGGCGTAGTTTTGCTGGAATGTGATTATGAAAATATCAGTGTCGTATGGCAGGTGGTTTTTTCACAAGACATGAAAATTATCGGTCTTTTCCTGTAGGCCAACTTTTACTTAATATAAAAACGATTGGAGACTATGCATGAAAACAATAGGGTTAATCGGTGGCCTAAGCTGCGAAAGCACTGTCACTTATTACAATCTTATCAACAAAATCGTACAGGAAAAACTGGGCGGATTAAACTCTGCAAAAATTGTTATGGTGAGTGTTAATTTTGCTGAAATTCTGGAATATCAAGATGCTGACGACTGGGATTCTATCGCAAACGCACTGGCAGATGCGGCAAAAAAGCTAGAAGACGCAGGTGCTGACTATATTTTGCTTTGCACAAACACTATGCATAAAGTTGCTCCACAAATTGAAAGTGCCATAAGCGTACCATTCTTACATATACTGCAAGCTACCAGCGAACATATAAAACAGCAAAATATCAGCAAAGTTGCTCTTTTAGCCACTGAGTATACCTTGACTCAAGACTTTTACAAACAAAAACTGATTGATAACAATATTGAAGTTATTACCCCTATTGGCAAAGATCTGGAATGTGTCAGTGATATAATATATGACGAGCTTTGCCTGGGCAAGATTTTACCTCAGTCAAAAGCTAAATATATCGAAGTGATAGAAAAGCTTAAAGCTCAGGGTGCCGAGGGAGTTATCCTTGGCTGTACTGAAATAGGCCTCTTGATAAGCCAAGAAGACAGCCCCATTCCTGTGTTTGACACAGCTTTGATTCACGCAACAGCAGGCGCGCTTAAAGCCATCGAAACATTTTAATCACCCTATTTACACACACTAAAAAAAGCAATGGAAAATCCATTGCTCTTTTTTTATGTGTTAAATAATTAAAATTAAACCAGCTCGATGATAGCCATCGGAGCAGCGTCGCCACGACGAGGTCCGATTTTAATGATACGGGTGTAACCACCGCTACGATCATTGTATTTAGGAGCTGTTTCATCAATCACTTTTTTAGCAACGCTTTCTTTAGTGATGTAACCAAATACTTGACGTTTTGCGTGCAGATCTGTACGCTTGCCAATAGTGATCATTTTCTCTGCCATGCTACGCACTTCTTTAG
>CAYIZZ010000085.1:0-10203 GCA_964367945.1 uncultured Oscillospiraceae bacterium
ATGACAGAGCACGGTGTATCTGTGAAATATATGCACCATGAAATAGATACATTTGAGCGTATGGAACTGGTGAGAGACCTGCGCAGTGGGGCCATAGACGTGATTGTGGGAATAAACTTGCTACGTGAAGGATTGGACTTGCCTGAAGTGAGCTTGGTAGCGGTTTTAGATGCAGACAAGGAAGGTTTTTTGCGTAGCACCACCAGCCTTGTGCAAACTATTGGACGTGCGGCGCGTAACGATCAGGGTGTGGTTATTTTATACGCCGATACCGTGACTCCGTCCATGGAAAAAGCAATAGTGGAAACAGATAGGCGTAGGGCTATTCAAACAGCATACAACGAAAAGCATGGCATTGTGCCGAAAACTATTGTGAAAGAAATAAGTGGCCTTATAGAAATATCAAAAGACGCAGGCACAGATGAAAAGAAGGGCAAGCGTCTTTCAAAAATGGAACGTGAAAAGATTATAACGCGCCTGACAAAAGAAATGAAGGAAGCGGCCAAAATGCTGGAGTTTGAACATGCGGCATTTTTGCGTGATCGTATTGAAAAACTGCGTAGTGGCGAATATGTGACGGAAGAAAAAACAAAAGAAAAGCCTGAAAAATACAGCAGGCGCAGAAAGCCTAAACAAAAAGATGACTAAGCTAAAAAGCACAAAGAGAGGATATATAATTGGCAAACGATAAAATTGTGATAAAAGGTGCCAGAGAGCATAACTTGAAAAATATTGATGTGACTATTCCACGTGATAAGCTGGTGGTGATGACAGGATTGTCCGGCAGTGGTAAGTCTAGCCTTGCGTTTGACACCATTTATGCAGACGGTCAGCGCAGATATGTGGAAAGTCTATCAAGTTATGCACGTATGTTTTTAGGTCAGATGGAAAAGCCTGATGTGGACGAAATCACAGGGCTTTCACCGGCCATATCTATTGATCAGCGCACGACCAGTAAAAATCCACGTTCTACCGTTGGTACAGTGACGGAAGTGTACGACTATTTGCGCCTTTTATACGCGAGGATTGGCATTCCACACTGTCCGAAATGTGGCAAGGTGATAAGCCAGCAAACGGTGGATCAAATGGTGGATAGGGCACTTGAGCTTTCACAGGGGACTAAGTTTATGGTGCTTGCGCCTGTGGTGCGTCAGCGTAAAGGCACCCAAGTAAAAGAGTTCGAGTCGGCACGGCGTGGTGGATATGCTCGTGTGAGGGTGGATGGGCATATTTATGATTTGGATGAAGAAATCACTCTGGAGAAAAACAAAAAACACAGTGTGGATATTGTGGTGGACAGGCTGGTGATGAATGACGAGATACGCTCGCGTTTAGCAGATTCGCTTGAAACAGCGATTGAGCTGAGTGGCGGTCTTGCCACTGTGAGCGTAGTGGATGGCGAGGATATACAGTTCAGCCAAAGCTACGCATGCCCTGAACACGGTGTATCGGTGGAGGAACTTTCTCCGCGTATGTTTTCGTTTAACAATCCCATCGGTGCGTGCGAGACGTGTACCGGCCTTGGTAATTTCATGAAAGTGGATGAAAAGCTGATTTTGCCAAACCATAACTTGTCAATAAAAGAAAAAGCTATAAAGGCGAGTGGATGGTATTATGCCGAGGGCTCGATGAGCGAGATGTATTATCTTGGACTTGGAAAGCAATATGGATTTACGCTAGACACAAAAATAAAGGACATGAAAAAAGAAGCAGTGCATGCACTTTTATACGGTACCGGTGGCGAAAAAATAGAGATGCATCGTGAAAATGAGTTTGGTTCGGGGCGATATGTGACGGATTTCGAGGGTATTATCCCGAACTTGGAGCGGCGGTTCCGTGAAACATCAAGCGACTGGATGAAGGAAGAAATTGCGCTGGTGATGAGTAGTGTGCAGTGTCCTGACTGTCACGGCCAGCGCCTAAAACCCACCAGTTTGGCAGTGACGGTAGGCGGAAAAAACATAAGCCAGCTAACTGAACTTTCCGTGACAGAGGAACTTTCATTTATAAAGAGCCTTGAGCTTGATAAGCGAGAGCATCTTATAGGTGACGGTGTTTTGAAGGAAGTGGGCGAACGACTTGGATTTTTACAGTCGGTGGGTCTGGGGTACTTAACATTAATGCGTGGCGCAGCCAGCCTTTCAGGCGGTGAAAGCCAGCGTATACGATTGGCTACACAGATTGGTAGTGCGCTGACAGGCGTTTTGTATGTGCTGGATGAGCCATCTATAGGCTTACACCAGCGTGACAACGACAGGCTTATTGCTACGCTGAAACGTTTGCGTGATCTTGGCAACACACTTATTGTGGTGGAACATGACGAGGATACTATCCGCGCGGCAGACTATATTGTAGACATAGGCCCGGGTGCCGGCATACATGGTGGCGAGCTGGTGGCAGCAGGTAGCATTGAGGATGTGAAAGCAGCAAAAGATAGCATCACAGGTGCGTACTTGTCAGGCAGGAAAAGCATAAAAATACCGGCTGAGCGTCGCAAAGGACATGGGAAATATCTGGAGATAGTGGGAGCGCAGCAAAACAACCTGAAAAATGTAGACGTGAAGTTTCCACTGGGCACTATGGTGGCTGTCACAGGTATTTCGGGTAGTGGCAAGTCCAGCTTGGTAAATGAGATATTGTACAAGCGTCTTGCGGCGGACCTAAATGGAGCACGTACATTTGCGGGCGACCACAAAGCCTTGCGTGGCGAAGAATGGGTGGACAAAGTTATAGGTATAGACCAAAGTCCTATAGGGCGTACACCACGTAGCAATCCAGCTACATATACAGGTGTATTTACAGATATCCGTACACTGTTTAGCCAACTACAAGAAGCGAAAATCAGAGGATACGGACCGGGTAGGTTTTCGTTTAACGTAAAAGGCGGACGGTGTGAAGCTTGTGAAGGTGACGGTATCTTAAAAATTGAGATGCATTTCTTGCCGGATATTTTTGTGCCGTGTGAAGTGTGTAAGGGCGCAAGGTACAACCGTGAAACATTGGAAGTGAGATATAAAGATAAAAACATTGCTGAGGTATTGGCTATGACGGCCGATGAAGCATTGGTGTTTTTTGAAAATCAGCCAAAAATTCGCCGCAAGATAAAAACCATGGTGGATGTAGGGCTGGGATATATCAAGCTGGGCCAAAGCGCCACCACGCTATCCGGTGGTGAGGCACAGCGTATGAAACTATCGCTGGAGCTTGCAAAAAGAGATACGGGACAAACAGTGTACATCATGGACGAGCCCACAACGGGCCTGCACACAGAAGATGTGAAAAAACTTTTGAAAGTACTGAATAGACTGGTGGATGCCGGAAATACTGTGGTGGTTATTGAACATAATTTGGACGTGATAAAGCAGTCTGACTGGATAATCGACCTGGGACCTGAAGGCGGAAATGCCGGCGGGGAAGTGGTGGCGGTGGGAACACCCGAACAAGTGGTGAAAAACAAGCGATCATTTACAGGACAATATCTTGCTATTGTACTGGAAAAAGGTGTGAAAGCAGCAAAGAAAGAGCCGGTACAAAAAAAGGAAATCACACCAAAAAAAGAAACTAAAGCAAAACCATCAAAAAAACCACCGAGAAAAAAGAAAAGTGAAGAAACCGGCGTATGATGCCAAAAAGATTATTGCTTGAAATAATACTGTGTTTTGTGTATACTTATAATAGGAAAGTAATGCATGAATATTAGTGGCGGAAAGTGCATTATACATTGGGGTTATTTACATAGTTTTTCGAAAAAAACAAGAAAAACATATGTTGGGGATTGCAGGAATTATTTAGACGTAAGCAGCGGCTTTACGCAGATTTTTATATCTGCTGATTGGAGAAGGGTGAACCAGTGGAACGTTTGCAGTACAGTAAGAATGAGTATGTAGCCGAAGTAATTGCTACACATTACGGACGTGTGCCGTTTGCATTTATAAGGTGTTTTGGATGTCAGCAAAATGTGAATGATACAGAACGGCTGAAAGGAGTATTGCAAGATATTGGTTACAAAATCGTAGAAACCCCGGAAGAAGCCGATTTAATTGTATTCAATACTTGTGCAGTTCGAGAGCATGCCGAGCAGCGCGTGTTTGGCAATTTGGGTGCACTGAAAAGCTTGAAACAGCGTAAAAGTGGCTTGTTGCTAGCGCTGTGTGGATGCATGGGTGCCGAAAAAAGTACACTTGAAAAATTGCGCACCAGTTATCCGTATGTGGATATTATGCTGGGACCAAACCCGGCAGATTTGCTGCCTGATATGCTGGTAGAAAAAATGACAACACGCAAGCGTGCCTTGCGTCTGCCGCCTGAACGCAAAGAAATCGTTGAGGGTGTGCCAATAATACGAGACTCTAGTTTCCGTGCATTTTTGCCTATTATGTATGGGTGTGATAACTTTTGCTCATACTGTATTGTTCCTCATGTGCGTGGACGCGAGCGTAGCCGCACAAGTGAAGACGTGCTGAATGAGTTCAAAATGCTGATAGAGGCAGGGTATAAAGAAATCACACTATTGGGACAAAATGTGAACAGCTATGGCAAAGGAAATGAAGAAAAAGTAGATTTTTCGGATTTGCTTTCCATGCTGTGCAAGGTGCCGGGTGATTATAGGATAAGGTTTATGACAAGCCATCCTAAAGATGCTACTCGTAAAATGATTGATACCATAGTGGCAAATCCTCAGATATGTAACCATTTGCATTTACCGGTGCAAAGTGGCTCGAACGAGATGCTGACAAAAATGAACAGGCGATATACCGGCGAGGAATATTTGGCGCTTATTAAATATGCTAAAGATGTGTGTCCTGAAATGACATTCTCTTCTGATGTAATGGTGGGTTTTCCGGGTGAGACACAGGAAGACTTTGAAAAAACAGTCGAGCTGGTTCGTGCGGTAGGATATACACAGCTGTTCACGTTTATATATTCAAAGCGTCCGGGAACTGAAGCGGCAGAGATGGAAGATGCTACTGTCCATACCGAAAAAAGTGATAGGATAAATACACTTTTAAGGCTTCAGGAAGAAGCAGTGACGAAAATAGCAAAAGAATGGCTTGGCAAAACATATGTTACCTTGGTAGAAAATGAAGGCAAAAACGAGGGGACAATGCAAGCTAGGATGGATAATAATATGCTGGTGGAGTTTGAGGGTGATGCCTCTTTGTTGGGCGAGTTTATCACTTTAGAAATAACCGACATAAAAGGTGCCATCTTGCGTGGGAAAGTGAAGCAATAAAATTTATCAAATATAAGGTGTGTTTTGAATTTTTTAAATAAATAAAAAAGTGAAAAATAAAATCTTTTTTGAAATAAAATTATTAGGAGAGTTTTATGAGCGCAATCGAAAAATTTATAGAAGCGGCATTGGAATTACAAAAAGAGGACGTGTGCGTAGCACTGGAAAATGCACGTAAAGCGAACGATAATGATGAGGTTTTACAAGAAAAAATAAATAAATTCAGAGTGCTACAAGAAAATCTTCAACGCGAGATGACAAACCCAGAAGCAGACAAAGAGCGCTTAAAGGAAATGGACGGGGAAATAGAAGCCTTGTACAATGAAATCATGGCAAATCCATCCATGGTGGCGTATGGCGAGGCACAGCAAGATATTAAAACAATGATTCAGCACATTAATGCTATCATTGCAGCAGCGGTGGACGGTGAAGATCCTCGCTTGGTGCAAGCTCCGTCTAGTTGCGATAGTGGTGGGTGTTCATCTTGCTCCGGATGCGGCTAAAATTAATAAAAAACCCTGTCTTGCGTTTGCATGACGGGTTTTGTGTTTTGATATAGACTATGAAATTATAGCGTTACTAAGACTGAGAAACGGTAGGAGGGGTGTTTTTTCGTGGCGAAGTTTTCACCGATGATGCAACAATATTTTGAGATTAAGAAACAAAACAAAGACAGGATTTTGTTTTTTCGTGTCGGTGATTTTTACGAGATGTTTTTTGAAGATGCTGTTTTAGCCTCGAAAGAACTAGAGCTTACACTCACCGGCAAGGAATGTGGCCAAAAAGAAAGAGCTCCTATGTGTGGAGTGCCGCATCATTCTGCCGAGGCGTATGTGGCACGGTTGATTGAAAAAGGGTACAAAGTGGCTGTGTGTGAGCAAACACAAGATGCCGCAGTAGCCAAAGGCTTGGTAGAGCGTGAAGTGGTGCGTGTGGTGACACCCGGAACCGTGGTGGAAAGTAGCATGCTTAGCGATGAAAAAAACAACTATATCGCAAGCATTTACTTGAGTGATGCAGAAACCGGATTGTGCTTTGCCGATGTGTCTACCGGAAACGCATATATTACAGGCTTTTTTGGTAAAGAAGATATTGAAAAACGTGTGATAGAAGAATTGTCACGCTACATTCCTCGTGAGGTTATTTTCAACGATAACCTGCTGAAACACAAGCAAATCACAACGTATATAAAGCAAAACATGCAATGTAGCGTAGAGCTTTTGGACGAGGAAGATTTTTTGGATGCACAAAAAAGTGTGCGGGAGCATTTTAGTGCAGATATGCTAAAAAGCTTTAATGACGATGCTGAAAGCGCACAGTGTAAGGCTCTTTCTGCTTTGCTGAAATATCTGCATAACACACAAAAAATTGGAGTGGAGCGCCTGAAAACAGTGCGCCATTATAAAGAAAAGCAATATATGAGCTTGCCGCTGACCACGAAAACCAACTTGGAACTTGTGGAAACTATACGTGGCAGGGAGAAGAAAGGTACTCTTTTATGGGTGCTTGATAAAACATGCACATCTATGGGCAAGCGTCTTTTGCGTGGCTGGATGGAAAAACCTTTGCGTGATGTGGATGGTATACAAAACCGCCTAGATGCTGTGGAAGAGCTTTTTAAAAAGCACGTGGTGCGCCTAGAGCTGAGTGAGGCATTGGCGGGAGTGTTTGACATGGAGCGCCTGATGACACGAGTGGTGTGCTGTAGTGCATCGCCGCGTGATGTGGCAGCATTGTCTGCAACATTTGCAAAGCTACCTGATGTTTTGGAATTGATTGCAGCGTTCAAAAGCGAAGAAATGCTTTCTTTGCAAACTGAGATAGACCCACTTTCCGATGTGCAAAAATGGATAGATGAGGCGCTGGAAGATGACTTGCCGGCAAAAATTTCTGATGGCGGTGTGATACGTGCAGGGTATAACAGTGAAGTAGATGCTTTGCGAGATACCATGAGCGGTGGCAAGGGTTTGCTCGCAGAAGTGGAAGGAAAGCTTCGTGAGGAAACAGGTATTCGCACCCTTAAAATAGGCTACAATAAAGTGTTTGGCTATTATATAGAAGTGACAAAATCGTACTTGACCCAGGTTCCGGCGTATTTTGTGCGCAAGCAAACCTTGACAGGGGCGGAACGATATATTACGGACGAGCTGAAACAGCTGGAAAATCGTATTTTAGGCGCCGGTGAGCGGCTGGCTGTTTTGGAAAGAGAGCTGTTTGCCGATTTGATGGCGAAAGTGGCAAGCGAGCTTAATCGTATACAGTGCACCGCGCACGGCATAGCAAAGCTAGACGTTTTTTGCAGTTTAGCACAAGTGGCTGTGGCAGGAGATTATGTGCGGCCACAGGTGGATGATGGCGATGCTATCCACATAAAAGAAGGCCGACATGCAGTGGTGGAAAAAATGCAGTCGTCAGGTCTTTTTGTGCCGAATGACGTGGAGCTGGATAACGAAGATAATCGTATGCAGATAATTACAGGCCCCAACATGGCAGGTAAATCTACATACATGAGGCAGACGGCGCTGATGGTGATTTTGGCGCAGATAGGTAGCTTTGTGCCGGCTAAAGAGTGCCGAGTTGGCGTGTGTGACGCGGTGTTTACCCGTGTTGGTGCGGCAGATGACTTGGCTAAAGGGCAAAGTACTTTCATGGTGGAAATGAAGGAAATGGCCGAAATATTAGAAAATGTCACCCCGAAAAGTTTGGTGATTTTAGACGAAATAGGGCGGGGCACATCTACATTTGACGGCATGAGCATTGCAAGAGCGGTGGTAGAGTATATCGCTGACAGGGATATGGGTGCAGGATGTAAAACGATGTTTGCCACGCATTATCATGAACTGACAGTGCTGGAAAACTCTATAGATGGTGTGAAAAACTATAACATTGTAGTGAAAAAGCGTGGAGATGATATCACGTTTCTGCGCAGGATTGTGCGTGGCGCGGCCGATGATAGTTATGGTATTCAAGTGGCAAAATTGGCAGGACTGCCTGATGAGATCATCACACGATCTAAACAGGTTTTGAAAGCGCTTGAAAAAAGCTCATTGGCAAATAAAGTAACACAGCTTGATTTTGCCGAAATGGAGGAGCTACACAAAGTGCAAGCGCCATCGGAAGCATGGGAAAAGCTGAAAGCGATAGATCCTGCGACGCTGACACCGTTGGAAGCACTCACGTTTTTATATGAGCTGAAAGATACTTTGCAAAATGCAGAGAATTGATATCTTACTGTGGGAAAATCATAATGAACCACAAAATAATATGGTATAAATAAATAAGAGGTGAAAAAATGGCGATTCAATTATTAGATCCACATACCGCAGAACTTATTGCGGCCGGCGAAGTGGTGGAGCGTCCGGCGTCGGTGGTGAAAGAACTGTGTGAAAATGCTATAGATGCAGGTGCGTCTTCTATTACTGTGGAGATTGAAAGAGGCGGTATATCGCTTATTCGCATCACCGACGACGGGGATGGTATTGCGGCTGACGAGGTTGAACTTGCCTTTATGCGTCATGCTACCAGTAAGGTGAAAACCGAAGAAGACCTCGATGCTATTTATACATTAGGATTTCGTGGTGAAGCATTAGCTTCCATTGCAAGCGTTGCAAGAGTGGAATTGTTGACTAAGACAGACTTTGATGAAGATGCCACTTTGTATACAGTGGAAGGCGGCGCAGAAGGCGAAAAGTATCCTGCGGCAAGACAGCGTGGTACCACCATCACAGTGAGAGATATTTTTTACAATGTGCCTGCACGCATGAAGTTTTTGCGTAAAGATGCAAGCGAGGCAATGTTTGTTTCTGAGGCAATGTCGCAACTAGCGATATCAAACCCGAATATTGCGTTTGCGTATTATAAAGATGGAAAAGAAGTGTTTGTCACTCCCGGAGATGGCGATTTATACAGTGCTGTGTACTATGTGCTTGGTCCGGTGTTTGCCAGGGCGCTGATTTCAGTAGCAGATGGTAGCAACAACTGCCGAGTAGCAGGACTTATTACGTCGCCTCATGCATCTCGTGCTTCGCGTAGCATGCAGTTTTTCTTTGTGAATGGCCGATATGTAAAAAATCGTACAATGATGGCTGCGCTGGAGCAAGCGTATCGTGGCATGGCTATGCAAGGGCGTTATCCAGGAGCTGTGTTATTCTTACAAATGCCACCGGAACTTGTGGATGTGAATGTTCATCCGGCAAAAACAGAAGTGAGATTTGCTCACGAGCAAGATATTTTTGGTGTGGTATATCGTGCAGTTAAAAGTGCTTTAATGGAAGCTGAAGATCAATATAAGCAGTTTATTTTTAGTGAAGAAGATGATGTTCAAGAGGAAATAGTAGATACCGGCAGCGAACAAGTACAAACAGAACAAGTACAAATTGAGCAAGTACAAGATTTTTCTGAACTGCTGTCCATGGTAGAAGAAAAAAGCGAAGAGCAATCACTTGCAAATGAAGAGATTAGCCAAGACGCACAAGAACCTGTGATTTATGTAGAAAGTGAAGCACAGGTGGATACTGCCTATGCCGCGCAAGAGGCCGTAACAGAACTTGAAGATGATAGCAGCGCGATTGGCCTGGGACAAATACTGGAGTCAAGTGGTGCATATGTACCGTATGTCACATCGGCAAATGTACAAACCATAGAAACTGACGTTTTCGATGAAGCAGAGCCTAAAGAAAATGAAGATATGTTCACACAGCCACAAGCTGAAGAAGATGCTGAAGCTGCATTGGATATTTTTGGTGAGGTAGAGGCTGAAGCAGAAGAAAATGAAGACATGTTCACACAGCTGCAAGCTGAAGAAGATATTGAAGATACATTGGATATGTTTGGTGCGATAGAGGCTGAAGCAGAAGAGAATGAAGACATGTTCACACAGCTACAAGCTGAAGAAGATGCTGAAGCTGCATTGGATATGTTTGGTGCGGTAGAGGCTGAAGCAGAAGAAAATGAAGACATGTTCACACAGC
>CAYIZZ010000086.1:0-8270 GCA_964367945.1 uncultured Oscillospiraceae bacterium
TTTGCACATTTTTAAACAAAATATCATGTCTAACTTTTTGGGGTCAGTTCATTGTAGCGACAGTTTGTTTTTTGTTGTATACTTATTTTGTTTTCTCTAAAATTTCAAAATGATACATTTATTTTATAACCGGTGCCAACAGCACACGGCCTGTACCTCTATATACATTCACAAGACCTTCACCTGATGCTGCAGAGCCCAGTAATGTCTTGCCGCTACGCTCTACTGTAAACTCCAGTCCTGCACTCCACGCAATAGCCATGTTTCCGTCGATTTTCAGCACATCATTATGCAAGTCAATAGTAATAAGCTCTTCTTTAGGGCAATGTGATTCAAGACACGCAACACCATTTCCCTGCAGGCTTAGATTAAACAATCCTTCTTTACCCAGTGCTGCAGAGCTCAGGTTCGAGCGCATTACCGCTTTATGCTGAAGGCTTGCCTCGCATGCTAAAAACAATCCATCATCAAGCACAATAGATCCGTTCCATTCGCCTACATCCACCAAAATAATGTGTTTATATGTGGGCTCCAGCACCAATGTTCCAGTTCCGGTATACTCTGGCTTTATAGCAGACTCACCCGTCACACTGCCACGGATTGTCTTGCCCAGCAAATCACCCACACCTTTTACACCGGTGGTAGCTGAAACATCCCCTACCATCCACTGCATAGCACCTGCTTGCAACACTATAGTGGACTTTGCTACATCACAAACCACTTGCCTTTTACGCACATTCATTGCGCTACTATAATATGCCGTCACTGCATTTTCCGGTCTTACACTCAAATCACGCTGATACTCAACAACTTTAAACGCCCCACGCTCTGCTATGATTTTCACATCGTCGTTATCAAAATAATTATAAATATTGTACATAATATTCCTCCTGAAAAATTATACTTGCATTCCAATTTTAATTTTATTCCACTGTAGTGTCAAGTTCAGAGCCATTATATATTTAATTTATTTCCTTTGAGCAGCACTATATTTTCAATAAAAAAGACACCGAGCTTTACTCGGTGCCTATTGGGTGCAGCGTCACGCTGCTGGTGCGGCCAAGAGGACTTGAACCTCCACCGAGTTGCCCCGACTAGAACCTGAATCTAGCGCGTCTGCCGATTCCGCCATGGCCGCATATTGTTCAATCATCTGAAACTATATGGAAAACACAATTTCTTTTGAACGAAATTTATTATACCAAATCCATATATTTCTGTCAAGACTATTCTAGCTTTTTATAACTAATTCAACTAATGTATTAGCTATAATAAAAAGCGCAAACACCACTATGGCATCTGCGCTTTGTATGTTTAATTACTTATCTTCCCATCAAGCGAATCATAACCGCTTTTTGTGCGTGCAAACGATTTTCCGCCTCATCGAAAATCTCTTTCGCATGTGCTTCAAACACATCTTCTGTGATCTCTTCACCTTTATGTGCAGGCAGGCAATGCTGCACCATGCACTTTTTATTCGCAAGCGCCATCAAGTCCTTGTTTAGCTGAAACTCACGAAATATCTCTTTACGGTTTTCAGCCTCAGTTTCTTGACCCATGCTTGCCCATACATCCGTTACTAGCACGTCTGCATCTTTTGCAGCTTCTTTAGGGTCGGTTGTAAGCACAAAGTTTTTATATTTTTTTGCAAACTCAAGTACTTCTGCTTTCGGCTTGTTTCCTTCAGGGCATGCCACAGTGATGCCCATTCCACATTTCAGTGCACCTACTATCATGGAGTTTGCCACGTTGTTTCCGTCGCCTACCCAGCCAATTTTCAAGCCTTCCAGTTTCCCTTTATGTTCTTTCACTGTTTGTAAATCAGCTAAAATCTGGCACGGGTGATAATCATCGGTAAGCCCATTAATCACCGGTACACCGGAATATTTCGCTAGTGCTTCAACATCACTTTGTTTAAATGTGCGAATCATAATACCATCAAAATATCGGCCCAACACACGTGCTGTGTCCTCTACCGGCTCGCCACGTCCTATCTGACTTTCAGCTGCAGAAAGTACCACAGGATGCCCGCCCAGCTGATATACACCCACATCAAAGCTGCACCGTGTGCGAGTAGACGCTTTTTGAAATACCAGCGCCACACTTTTACCTGAAAGCTCGCCGTTTTCAATCCCTGCACGCTGAGCCGCTTTTAGCTTTATCCCAAGCTCAATATTCTCTAAAATTTCGTCTCCGGACCAGTCGAGTAATTTTAATAAATGTTTCATGCCATCTCCTCCAACACTTCATTCAAAATAGTCATTCCTTCGTCTATTTCATCTTTCGTTATCACTAGTGGCGGCAACAATCTTAATTTATCTTTTGCCAGTAGACACAGCACGCCTTTTTCCATAGCTTTTTTCAAAACATCTACTGCCGCAATACCTTCCTTGAAAAGTACTCCAAGCATCAGCCCTTCACCGTTCACCTGTATAACACCCGGCATATTCATCAGTTTTTCCTTTAAGTACATGCCCTTTTCTTTTACCTCTGCAAGGAAATCATCATCCATACGCTCCATCACAACCAGCGCTCCTGCGCAAGCCACAGGATTACCTCCGTAAGTGGTAGCATGATCACCTCTACCCAGTACATTTTGGGTTTTTTCACTAAAAAGTACTGCGCCCAGTGGTAAGCCTCCACCTATTCCTTTTGCCAAGGTAACCACATCCGGCACCAGGTCTACTTGCTGAGAAGCTAAGAAGGTTCCTGTACGTCCTACACCTGTTTGCACTTCGTCGACTATCAGCAATATATCCCGCTCATCACACAGCTTTTGTACCGCTATAAGATACTCTTTCGGTAGCGGTACCACGCCGCCCTCGCCTTGTATGGCTTCTAGCATCACAGCGCACACCGTATCGTTCATCGCCTTGTCCAAAGCCTCTATGTCGCCGGCAGGCACATGTACAAACCCTTGTAAAAACGGATGGAAATTATGATGAAAATAATCTTGACCTGTGGCTGATAATGTGGCCATCGTGCGGCCATGGAACGAATTTTCAAGCGTTATAATAACATTCCGTGTGTCTTTTTTTTCAGGATACTTATCGCGTGAATATTTACGCGCGGTCTTTATTGCGCCTTCATTAGCTTCTGCACCACTGTTTGCAAAAAAAACTTTTTTCATGCCTGATTTTTCACAAATCATTTGCGCCAGTTGTGCCGAGGGTTCTGTATAATACAGATTAGATGTATGCTGAAGGCACGCTGCCTGCTGTGCCACTGCTTGTGCCCATTTTTCATCAGCCCACCCAAGACTATTCACGCCAATACCACTGGTGAAGTCTAAAAACACATTATTTTCGGCGTCATATGCACGGCATCCTTTTCCTTTTACCAAACATAAATCAAAACGCGCATACGAATCCAGTACATACTCCGCATCCAGCTTTTTTATTTCTTGGCTGTTCATATTTTTCCCCTTTTAATTTTTGTATAGTAGTGTGCCGCTACCGCGTGTTGAAAAAATTTCTAAAAGTAGTGCGTGTGAGCGCCGCCCGTCCATGATGACAGCTGTTTCCACACCTTGTTGCAAACTTTCCACACATCCACGCACTTTGGGAATCATTCCTTTGCCAATTATCCCCTCGGAAATCAGTGTCTCGACTTCATTTATTTCCACATCGTTTATAAGTGTATTTTCATCATCTTTATCACGTAATAGGCCTGCCACATCTGTCATAGTAATCAGATTTTGTGCTCCCAATGCCACTGCAATTTTGCATGCAGCTGTATCTGCATTTATATTATAGGCCGTGCCGTCTTCCCCAACACCTATGGTAGCAATAACCGGAATATATCCAGAGTCCAGAGCAAACGACAATAGTTTTGTCTCAACTTTATCAATTTCACCTACAAAACCCAGTTCTTCGTTTTGTTGATGACATAAAAGCATTCCACTATCCATTCCACATAGACCTATACCTCGGCCACCCAAAAGAGCTACCAGATCCTTATTCACCTTGCCTGCCAGCATCTGCTGTACCACTTCCATTGTCTCGGCATCGGTAACACGCAGACCGTTCACAAACTTGCTTTCTTTACCGATGCGCTTCAGCTGTGCCGAAATTTCCGGGCCGCCACCATGTACCAACACTACACGTACTCCTATTAAGTTCAGCAATATCAAATCGCTCATCACAGCTGCTTTCAAGTCCGGGCTAGTCATTGCCGCACCGCCATATTTCACCACAATGGTTTTGCCCATATACTTTTTAATATATGGAGCTGCCTCGGCCATCACTTCGGCCATCACATTTATTCTGGGTTGTTCCATTTTTTACCCCCGAGTTTTTATATTTTTACTTAGCTTCTGTAGTCTCCGTTGATTTTCACATATTCATATGTCAAGTCACAACCCCAGGCAGTGCCTTCTGCTGTACCGTCGTTCATTTGAATCACAATATCTATTTCCTTGGCAGACAATATACGTGATGCCTCATCTTCACTATACTGATGATGAGCCGAATGCCTGCACACCGTAACTTCCCCATATTCACTTTTTAGTGACACTTCTATGTCATCCACTGAAAAATCCCCAGGTGTGTATCCAATAGCGCAAAGCACACGACCCCAGTTGGCATCTTCGCCAAACATTGCTGCCTTGAAAAGATCGCTTGAAATCACAGTTTTTGCAATATTTCTTGCTTGCTTTTTGTTTTGTGCGGTATTCACCTTGCAACACAATAGCTTGCTAGCGCCTTCTCCGTCAGATGCCAGCATTCGTGCCAGTTCTGTGAGCACTAGCAAAAGTGCACTGCAAAACGCATGGTAATCATCATTTTCAGACTGTATGCATTGATTTTGGGCTAGGCCATTCGCTAGTATCGCCAATGTATCGTTTGTGGATGTGTCCCCATCCACGTTCACTTGGTTCAGTGTTTCTTTCACTGTTTCACTAACCGCTTTTTGTAGCATATCTGCCGAAATACACACATCGGTAGTGACAAACGAAAGTAGCGTTGCCATGTCGGGACAAATCATCCCACTACCCTTTGCCGCCGCACCCAAAATACAGGTTTTACCGCCTAAAACAAAGCTTACTGCCGCTTCTTTCTTCACTGTATCAGTGGTCATCATGGCAACAGCAGCATCCGTGCCTGCATCATACGATAAACCATTGCATAACATAGGAATACCACGCTCAAACGGTCCTTTTTCCAGTGCCTGCCCAATGACACCGGTAGATGCCACCACCACGTCTTCAGCTTTGATGCCAAGATTTTGCGCCAAAAGCTCACAGCTCCATTTTGCAAACTCTTCTCCGTTTGGTGCGCAGGTGTTCGCATTCCCACTGTTACATAAAATAGCCTGTGCTGTACCGCTTTCAAGGTGTCTTTTCGTCACGACAATCGGGGCACCTTTTACTTTGTTTTTTGTGTACACCGCCGCCGCAGTACACTCTACATCGCTATAAATCAGCATCATGTCCGGCTTTTCACTACCTTTTTTAATTCCGGCATGTACCGCTGCCGCTTTAAAGCCCTTAGCGGCACACATACCGCCTTCTATCTTTTCATAGTTTTGGCTAAAACTCATAAAGCCAGTTCCTCCCACACAAATACACATGTTTTTATAAATATAATCCATCAGTTTCTTTTCTGCCCAGCATCAAGTTTATGCACTGCATGGCCGCACCGGCCGCACCCTTGCCGAGATTATCAAACCTCGCCACCAATAGCAACTGCTGCTCGTTGCCTAAAACAAACAGCTCCATATCATCGCGTGCCGCCATCTCGCAAGCTGATAGCATACCATCTTTCGGCACTGCTGCCAGCGCCTTCACATTTATAAGCGCTTCGTTTCGATAATAATCTTGATACAGCGCTGCCAGCCTGCCCGGTGAGCGCCATTTTTCAGCCACAGAAGAAGCAGATAGCGGTATGCTCACCTGCATGCCACGGTAATAATCCGCTACCACCGGCATAAAAATAGGCGGATGTTTAAGCTCGGCTACTTTTTGCATTTCCGGCAAATGCTTATGATGCAAGCTCAAACCGTACATCCTGGGCGCATCATATAAAACAGGACGCTCTTCATCTTCATACGCAGCAATCATCTGCTTTCCACCACCGGAATATCCTGTAAGCGAATAACATGTCAGCTGTAACGACGGCGATATAACACCCATCTCCACAAGTGGTGCCGCCAACGCTAAGAATCCACTGGAATGACAGCCGGGCACAGATACCCTATTTGCTGTTTTTATCTTTTTGCGTCTCGATCCAAGCTCTGCAAAGCCATACACCCAGTCATCATTCACTCGATGTGCCGTGGATGCATCGCATATCTTTGCATCTTTGGGCGCAGCTTTCACTATTTCTTTTGCCGCATCATCAGGCAAGCAAAGCACCGACACATCAGCTGCTTCTACTGCCTTTACCCTTGTGGCTAAATCTTTGCGGTGTTCTTCCTCAACGCTTAAAATCTCTATATCTGCCAGCGCAGACAACCTATCGTGAATCTGCAAGCCCGTCGTTCCGGCCGCACCATCAATATATACTTTATAATCTGCCATACTTTCTCCTTGTCTCTTGCACTTGTTTTATTATATACATTTTTATGTATATAATCAAGCAAAAAATGAATAAATATTAGTTTGTTTCAAATTTTCTTTTTCTTTTCTCTTTTTTGCACATTCCACTATTTTAAATATACGGTGTTGACCACTAAAAAACAATGGCAATATATAACAAAAATCATAATATGCATCCATATTATAAAAATATGGCACAAAATGCACCATATCCATGCATTCAATGCCAAATATCATAAATCAACTAATGGTTTCGTCTTAATCAAATACACCTGTAGAGAGATATCGCTCACCGGAGTCCGGCAATATCACTGTTACATTTTTTCCGGCATACTCATCCTTTTTACACAGCTGTATTCCTGCCCAAAGTGCCGCGCCCGAAGATATCCCCGCAAGTATTCCTTCTTTTTCCGCGAGTAGTTTTGTAGTGGCGTATGCGTTTTCTGCGCTCACTGTCACTACCTCATCATATATAGATGTATCTAACACTCCGGGCACAAATCCTGCGCCTATGCCCTGTATTTTATGCGGTGAGGCACTACCTCCACTAAGCACAGGTGACTCAGCAGGCTCCACTGCTACAACATGTATATGTGGATTTTGGCTTTTTAGGTATCTGCCGGTACCTGTTATCGTGCCGCCGGTTCCGACACCTGCCACCAAAACATCCACCTTGCCATTGCTGTCATGCCAAATTTCAGGGCCGGTAGTTTTTTCATGAGCCAACGCATTCGCAGGGTTATCAAACTGGCTTGGCATATAGCTGTTTTGTGTTTCTTTTACTATCTCTTTTGACTTTTCAATAGCACCTTTCATTCCTTTTGCACCATCTGTCAGCACCAATTGTGCACCGTATGCACTCAACAATTTTCGGCGCTCTTCGCTCATTGAATCCGGCATACATAATATCACTTTATATCCACGTGAAATCCCTACAAAGGCAAGGCCTATACCGGTATTTCCGCTTGTAGGCTCCACTATCACCCCGCCCGGCACAAGCTTTTTATTTTTTTCTGCTTCTTCTATCATAAAAGCTGCCGCCCTGTCTTTAACACTTCCTGCTGGGTTTTGCCCCTCTATTTTCACAAATAATGCGCCTTTCAGTTCTTCGCACTTTTCCATACCAAAAAGACGCACCAATGGTGTGTTTCCTATAGCTTTTGATGCCACATCAAAATACATCTATATTCCCCTTTACAAATTGATCTGATTTCCCCTTAGATATCACACAACGGTGGTGCTAGCTTTTCATCAGTAGCTCGTTTTGCTAAATCTTCTAAAGTGATATTATCTACATAGTTTTCTATCACCTTGTAAAGGCCTTCCCACACGGCAATGGTACTGCATACATCCGCACGAAGACACTCATTATTCTCTGTCTCAAGGCAGGCCACAGGCGCTAAATTACCCTCTGTCACCCTTAAAATGTCACCTACCGTATATTCGTGCATTTTGCGTGCCAGCTTGTATCCGCCTTGTGGTCCACGCACGCTTAATAAAAGTCCGGATTTTGTAAGCCCACTTACAATCTGCTCCATATACTTCATTGAAATCCCTTGTCGTTCTGCCACATCACGCAACGAAACACATTCCCCTGATGAATTAACTGCCAAATCCATCATCATACGTAGTGCATACCTTCCTTTGGTTGATATTTTCATTTCAAACCTTCCTTCTTTGTCCATTGTTTAAAAAACCACCATGGAAGTTGCTATTATCGCGACTTTCTTAA
>CAYIZZ010000086.1:8370-10179 GCA_964367945.1 uncultured Oscillospiraceae bacterium
TCTTAATCAATATATAAAAATACGCTCAGCAACAGCCAAGCGTTATTGTGCAAGCTGTATTATCCCATCACCTCCTATTGACAACGCTGATAAAAACGTTATCGTTTGACTTATATTAATAATTTCCATATATATTCCAGTTTTCATCATTTTCTCTTTTCCTATCAAATTGCTCGTATATATTCTTACTTTAATTATACTTCACTAAAACACAAAGTCAATGAATATTTTACGACAAAAAGTAATTTTATATTATTTTTTCAGTATGTACACAAAAAACACTTTTGCAAAATATCATTTTGCAAAAGTGTCTGTGTTTTGAAAAATCACACCTCTGAAGCACGCTGTAAAAATTTACGTGTACGTTCTTCTATTGGGTTTTCTATCAGCTGCTTTGCCGGGCCTTGTTCCACAATAACTCCACCATCCATAAAGATTATGTCATCGGCCACTTCTTTTGCAAAATTCATCTCATGCGTCACAATAATCATAGTAGTTTTTTGGTTTGATAGTTCGCGAATAACACGAAGCACCTCGCCTGTCAGTTCCGGATCCAGCGCAGAAGTCGGCTCATCAAAGCATAATATGTCCGGCTCCAGTGCAAGTGCCCTTGCTATGGCAACACGCTGTTGTTGGCCACCTGAAAGCTGATGTGGATAATACCCTGCACGATCCAAAAGTCCCATTTTCTCTAAAAGATGTTCGCCGTTTTTACGAATATCTTCCAGCATTTTTTTAGCGTTTTGCTTATATCCAGCATCTTCCTTTGCCAGAAGTTCTGATGCTAATGTTACATTTTTCAAAGCTGTGTATTGAGGAAACAAATTGAACGACTGAAAGACCAGCCCAAAATGAAGCCTTGCCTTTCTAATGTCTTTTTCAGATTTCCCTCTAAACTGCGTTGCGTCAAACAATGTGTTTCCGTTTACAATAATTTCCCCACCACTCGGGATTTCCAAAAAGTTCAAACACCGCAACAAAGTGGTTTTTCCGCTGCCTGAAGATCCTATTATGGCAAGTGACTTACCTTTTTCCAGCGCAAAGCTGATATCTTCAATCACCCTAGTGTTACCAAAGTGTTTTTCCAGCTTATTAACTTCTAAAATCGCCATACCTTCCTCCGTTTGGACAAAGCGTCGTTATACGTTATTTTACACCTTGATGTAGTCCATCTTCTTCTCGGCATACGCCAATAAAAGACTCAATAAACCATTAAACACCAAATAAAATACCGCCGTGTAAAAAAGTGGCCATATGGAGCCTTTTTTTATATACGACTCACCCATCCAGATAATTTCATACACTGAAATCACACGTACAAGCGCTGTATCTTTCACGAGTGTGATCATTTCATTGCCCATGGGAGGCACTATGCGTTTTATCACTTGCAGCAATGTAACTTTAAAGAAAATCTGCACCGGTGTCATGCCCAGCACTTGTGCGGCTTCTTTTTGGCCTTTGGGCACACTTTGTATTCCGCCTCGATATATCTCGGAGAAATAACACGCATAGTTCAGCACAAAAGCCATCAGCGCCGCCATAAATCTTGGGAGCAACGGCCAATCAAACAACAGGCCGGGCCCGTAAAAAACCACCAAAATCTGTAATAGTAGCGGTGTACTACGCACAATCCACACCACTGTTAAAGTAATAGCTTTCAGCGGCGCAAAGTTGCTCATTGAACCAAAGCTGATTACAAGACCCAGTGGCAACGCAAACACAAGGGTAAGTATAAATAATTGTATCGTGGTAGCAAAGCCTTCCATCAGGCTTAATGTTACATCTAAAAGTTCCATGCGCACTCCTTAT
>CAYIZZ010000087.1:0-10102 GCA_964367945.1 uncultured Oscillospiraceae bacterium
GCTTTGTGATGCCAAAGCAGTTTTCAGGCATTGTTTTTGATATAGGTGACGGCCCATTTGACCACCATCAGAAGGATAGCCCAAGAAGGCCAAATGGTGCGGCATATGCAGCTTTTGGTTTGCTATGGCGAGAGTATGGCACATATTTTCTGCCACAAAAAGCGGCAGACAGCTTTGATGCAAAGTTTGTACAGCCGCTGGATATTGATGACAACAAAGGAACAGGGAATGTTCTTGCAGGATTGATAGGCGCATACAATCCCACATGGGACAGCGAGCAAGATGAAAACAAAGCTTTTTTCGAAGCGGTAGAAATTGCTGAAAGCCTGCTTTTGCATAAGCTGGAAAGTTTAGCCGCCATGGAACGTGGCCATGATGTGGTACGAAAAGCGCTTAGTGAAATGAAAAACGGTGTGGTGGAGCTGGTTCAATACGTTCCATGGAAACCGGTATTGGTGGAAAGTGATGCAGAGTTTGTGATTTTCCCTTCCATGCGTGGAGGGTATTCGTTGCAGTGTGTGCCAAGAGATTTTAGTAGCAAGTCCTTGCACAAAGTTCCTCTACCCGCTTCTTGGTACGCCGCTCCGGCAGAGGAGCTGAGACAGCTCACAGGTGTTTCTGATGTGAACTTCTGCCACGCCAGTGGTTTTATGTGCACTATGGATAGCATTGAAAGTGCAAGAAAGCTGGCACTGATGGCACAAGAGGCTTACGAAAAGCGCCAAAAAGAAAAAAAGGCTCAAAAGGAAAAACAAGCCCAAAATGATATTGCAAAGAAAGAGGCTTTATAAATGTATGTGTACATGGTGCGCTGTGTAGACGGTAGCTTATATACCGGATGGACAACAGATGTGCAAAAACGCATAAAAGCGCATAATGACGGAACCGGCGCAAAATATACTAAAGCAAAACGCCCGGTAAAGCTGGTGTACACACAAAAACTGGAAGATAAAAGAGCGGCCATGTGCAGGGAAGCGGCAATAAAGAAACTGCCTAAAAAAGAAAAAGAAGCACTAGTGGATACTTGGCGAAACCAAAACACAAACGGTAAGGATGAAAATGGAAGAGATTAAAAAAGCTATAGATCAATTAGTAAACGATGACTGCTATAAAATAGTATTTTCTATACCGAAAACAGAAAAATGGCGAAAAGCTACCATAACAAAAAAACAAAACACATGGCAGTGCGAGATGTTTACAAAAACACAGGCTTTTCACGAAAATATAGACGATAAAAATGTGTTATCAGAAAAAATGGTCCTAATGCTTGGGGAATGTTTCAGCCAACTGACCGCTTTTTCAGACGCATACGAATATGGGATACGCCTCACAAAAAAAGGAAAAGTGCTGACAAATAAAAAAGCGATAAAAAATGCTGTGAAGGCAAATAACGAGCACGATAAGCAAAAAAAGCGTCCGCTAAAAGAAGGCATTGTCATTCCTCCACTGGTAGATATAGGTGTATTGACCGGTGACGGACAAGTAATCGCATCAAAGCGGGATAAATATACTCAGATAAATAGGTTTGTGCAGTTGGTGGAAGATTTACTACCAAAAGATATGCCAAAAACATTAAGAGTTGTGGACGTTGGATGTGGGGTCAGTTATCTTACATTTGTGCTTTATTATTATTTATCCGAAGTCAAAGGGATAAATGTTGATATGGTGGGGGTAGACCGCAGGGCGGAACTGATAGAAGTGTGTGTGCCGGCGGCAGAAAAGTACGGATACAGTGGCTTGCACTTTGAAAATTGTGACATTGCCGAATACACCCCTGATGGGGCTGTCGACATGGTGGTCAGCTTGCATGCTTGTGACACCGCCACAGACCTTGCCTTGGCAAGAGCGGTGCAATGGGGTGCGCAGATGGTTTTTTCAGTACCGTGTTGCCAGCATGAGGTAAACGGACAGATAAGTAGCGAAGAGTTATCCTTGGTCACACGATATGGTATTGTGAAAGAGCGGGTATCGGCTTTGTTTACCGATGCGATACGAGCCAACATAATGGTGTGTTGCGGATACAAAACACAGCTGGTAGAGTTTGTGGGATTTGAGCATACACCTAAAAACATTATGATTCGCTCGCAAAAAACCGGACAGCCACAAGCAATGCGAGAAAAGGCACGTGATGAAGTGAAAAAAATGTGCGAAATGTTTTCTCTTGAGCCATTTTTAATGAAAGAGCTAAAAAAATCGAAACTATGGTAAAACAAACGATTACTTCAAAAAATATGATTTTGTAAATAAATTGCCGGATATTTTGGCGATATGACAAAAAGTTTGCTATAGAAAAGTGATAAGATATATTGTATAATAAAAAAAGGTGGAAATTTAGCATAGGCGGAGGCAAGGCACATGAAAAAAAGAAGTCTTTATGTGATAATACTTTGCGTATTGGTGCTGTTTTCTGCTTGTAGGCGTAGTAGTGTGGTTCAAAATATAGGTCCGGTGCTTGATAATTACAGGTATGAGGAACCTAAAGAGATACACGAGATAGAGTTTTCTTCTGCAAGCACGGCAGATTTTAAAGATTCGCTGGGCTTTACAATGACAGGCATGCCTGAGAACTTGATACCGGCAGCATATTTTGTGATAGATGACTGGTATGCACAAATCCAGTTTGGTACAGACAGCACAAACGCAAGATTGATGCGGGTTGCCAATATAGACAACTTCGGTCTAAGGAACACATTTGATAGCTCACATAGCTTAGAATCGCGTGAGCTTACTATAGATAACATAACTGCCTTTGTGGGTGAAAATTCAGACGGTCATACTTTAGTCATATGGGAGCGTGGCGAATATCAATATGCACTGCAGTCAAGAGTAGGGCTGGATGATGCTACCATAGAAGACGCAGTAGAAAACACACGTGCTGAAGGTGTATAGTATAAAGTTGTCATGTTTTGGGCTTTGGGAATGGAGCTTGAAATAAACTGTAAAATTTGAATTTTTTTTAAAATTTCAAAAAAAGGCTTGTTGTTTGCAAAGAGATTTGATATACTATTGAAAGTTTAGGCTTGTTTTAATAAAATACAAGGAGGCGGGAAGATGCCGTGCACAAAAACCAATAGCTTATATTTGTTGCAATCCGGCATATGGCCGCCGTGTGATATTGTTTTATTTTTTAACAGTCCGCGTGGTTCCGATTTTTTTTAAACGGAGCTAACGGGCTGTTTTTTTATGTCATAACATAAACCGAGAAAATATTAGACGCAGACACGCACTGGAGGGAAAATGAAACTATTAATACAAGGCTCAAGTGTATTTGACGGCGAGGCTTTTAAGGATGCTGATGTGCTGATAGAAAATGGTGTGATAGTCGATATAGGCGCAGATATCACATGCCAAGATGCCGATGTGATAAACGGCGAAGGTTGCGTGTTGTCGGTAGGATTTTGCGACTTGCATGTTCATTTGCGCCAGCCGGGATATGAACATAAAGAAACTGTAAAAACCGGAACGGCCGCTGCAGCCGCAGGTGGGTTTACCACGATATGCTCCATGCCAAATCTTCGCCCTGTGCCCGACAGCAAACAGCACTTGCAACAACAGCTTTCGGTGATAAAAACAGATGCAGTAGTACAAGTGCTGCCTTATGGTGCACTGACAAAAGATGAAAAAGGCGAGATTCTTGCAGATATTGAAGACATGGCACCGTTTGTAGCAGGATTTAGTGATGACGGATTCGGCGTGCAAAGTGATGCAATGATGGAAAAAGCTATGCAGCAAACAGCCAAAACAGGTAAGTTTGTGGCCGCACATTGTGAGGTGGAAAGCCTACTGCCTAAAAACGGTACTTGCGTACACGACACTTCAGATTTTGCAAAGCGGTTTTCATACACAGGGCACTCTTCTGAAAGTGAATGGAAAGAAGTAGAGCGTGATATAGAATTTACACGGAAAACAGGCTGCCGTTTACACATATGCCACGCGTCCACAAAGGAAACTTTTGCGCTGGTAAAAAAAGCAAAAGAAGAGGGTCTTTTGGTAACGTGCGAGGTCACTCCACACAACCTGAGTATAAGCTGTGATGATATCACAGAGGATAACGGTAGATTTAAGATGAACCCACCACTACGCACAAAAGAGGATGTAAAAGCGGCGCAGAAAGCTTTGCAAGAAGGCGTGATAGACGCCATTGCAACAGACCATGCCCCACACACAGACGAAGAAAAATCAGGCGGGTTTGCAAAAAGTGCAAACGGCGTTGTGGGCCTTGAAACAGCGTTTGCGGCATGCTACACACACCTTGTGGAAAAAGAAGTGATTTGCCTAGACACACTATTGCAAATGCTTACATGGCGCCCAAGACAGATACTTGGCACAGATAGAAAGATAGAAAAAGGTGCTTTAGCAGACATTGTGCTGATAGACTTAAAAAAAGAAAAAAAGGTTTCACCAAGCGAGTTTTCAACAAAAGGTCGCAGTACTCCGTTTGAAAACGATGTATTGCGTGCTTGGCCCGTTTTAACTATGTATAATGGCAAGATAGTATATAAATCAGATGAAATAATAAAATAAACAGATGAAATCTTTTCAATAGCGTTTACACGGAGGTTTAAATTGATGCAAACACAGAAAAAGCTGGTATTTGAAAACGGTACGGTGTTGCAGGGCGCAGGATTTGGCGCAGATGTACAAAGGGTATGTGAGGTTGTATTCAATACATCTATGGTAGGTTATCAGGAGATTTTTTCTGATCCTTCATATAAAGAACAAATGGTATGTATGACATATCCGTTGATTGGAAACTATGGTTTGGCAGAGGACGACTATGAGTCGCTGAATCCGGCAATTGGCGGCTTTATTGTAAGGGAATATAATGATTCCCTGGCCAACTTTCGCGCAGCAAAAACCTTATCGGAAACAATGCAAGAACATGGCATTCCGGGCATTGAAGGAGTAGACACTAGGCGCATTACTCGCATGATTCGGGATGAAGGTAGTATGCGGGCACTGATTTGTGATGTAGCGCTAGCAGATGAGGATGCATTGCAAGTGATAAAAGAAACGCCTATACCACAAGACCAAGTGTCGCAGGTAAGCTGTAAAAAGCGGTGGTATGCACGTGCCGCCGGCCAAAGATACAACATAGTTTTGATAGATTGCGGCGTGAAACTGGGAATAGTCGATGACTTAAAGAAAAGGCGATGTAACGTAACTGTTTTGCCACATAATGCCACGGTAGACGAGGTTATGGCGCTTGCTCCGGACGGAATAATGCTTTCCAATGGACCGGGCAACCCTGAAGATGTAAAACATGTGGTGGAGCTGGTGAGAAAATTGCGCGGTAAGCTGCCTATTTTTGGTATATGCCTAGGTCATCAGGTGATAGCGCTGGCATGTGGGTGCAAAACATATAAGCTGAAATTTGGCCACAGAGGTGGCAACCATCCGGTGAAAAACCTGAAAACAGGCAAGGTGGAAATGACCAGCCAAAACCATAGCTATGCTGTGGACACAAATAGTGTAGAAGGCACCGGCCTTGAGGTGACACACATAAACTTGCTAGATAACACAGTAGAGGGATTGCAGTGCGATAAAGACTTTATTTTCAGTGTGCAGTATCATCCCGAAAGTTGTCCGGGACCGCAAGACTCAGGATATTTATTTGATATATTTATTAAGAATGTTAAAAAGTACAAACAAAAATAAATAGCAGTATAGATAATAATTGAAAAATAAACGCAAATAAAGACGCATAACTGCTTTGCAAAATGGTTATACCCAAAAAGCAAAGCGTTTAGGAGGAAGTATATGCCAAAACGTACAGACATTGAAACTATATTGGTCATAGGCTCAGGGCCGATTGTTATAGGTCAAGCGGCCGAGTTTGACTATTCAGGCACACAGGCGTGTATGGCTTTAAAGGAAGCAGGATATAAAGTGGTGCTGGTGAATCCAAACCCCGCCACCATTATGACAGATACAGACATTGCCGACAGGGTGTATATGGAGCCTATTACGTTAGAGTTTGTGGCACGCATTATTCGCAGGGAGCGTCCGCATGCGATATTGCCTACATTAGGCGGACAAACCGGCCTAAACATGGCGATGCAACTGGCGGAAAAAGGTGTGTTGAAAGAATGTAATTGCGAGATATTAGGCACAGGATTTGACTCGATAAGCCAGGCGGAAGACAGGGAGCTATTTAAAGTGTTGTGCCAACGCATAGGCCAGCCTGCCCTACCCAGTTTTATAGCACATTCTATTGATGAGGCAATTGAGCATGCACACACCATAGGATATCCGGTGGTATTGCGACCGGCGTTTACTTTAGGCGGCACAGGCGGTGGCTTTGCCGAAAACGATGAAGAGATGATGGTGGTAGCTGAAAGTGCACTGCGTTATTCTCCGGTGTCGCAAGTACTGGTAGAGAAATCCATCAAAGGATATAAAGAGATAGAATATGAAGTGATGCGAGATGCAAACGACACAGCCATCACTGTTTGTAACATGGAGAACTTTGATCCTGTGGGTATACACACAGGTGACTCTATTGTGGTGTGCCCGTCACAAACACTTACAAACAGAGAATATCAAATGCTTCGTGATGCGTCGCTTGCGCTTATACGTGCGCTTGGGATTCAAGGCGGTTGCAACGTGCAGTTTGCGCTGGACCCGTATTCGTTTGATTATTATGTAATAGAGGTAAACCCAAGGGTATCTCGTTCTTCAGCTCTTGCCAGTAAAGCCAGCGGATACCCTATTGCCAGGGTGAGCGCACTTATTGCGGTGGGATATCATCTTGATGAAATAGAGCTGGCAAATACTCCTGCAAGTTTCGAGCCTGCGCTTGACTATGTAGTCACAAAGATAGCAAGGTTCCCATTCGACAAGTTTGAAAAAGCATCGAAAGAACTAAGCACTCAGATGAAAGCCACCGGTGAGGTAATGGCGGTGGGTCGCACATTTGAAGAAAGTTTGCTAAAGGCGGTGCGTTCGCTGGAAGTAGGGCTTACCCACATCCGTATGCCAAAATTTGACGAAATGTCGAGTGCAAAGCTGTGGGGATATGTGCAAAATCCTACCGATGAGCGAGTGTATGCAATTGCCGAGCTTTTGCGCCGTGGGATAGACCCAATGCGCATTGCCGACGAAAGTGCCATTGACGCATTTTTCATCGGAAAACTTCACGGCATAGTGCGCCTTGAAGATTTATTAAGCGATCATCCAAACGATGTGGATATATTATATATCGCAAAACGCAGTGGTTTTGCAGATGCTACCATAGCCGCTTTGTGGGACACAGACGAATTATCGGTACGCAATCTAAGAATAAAAGAACATATTGTGCCGGTGTACAAAATGATAGATACTTGTGCATCGGAATTTGAAAGTTATGTGCCATATTTTTACTCCACATACGAAGACGAAAACGAAAGCATTGTAACAGACAATAAAAAAATTATAGTGCTGGGCTCAGGCCCAATTCGTATCGGCCAAGGTGTAGAGTTTGACTATTCCACCGTACATGCTATTTGGGCCATACGCAAAGCGGGATACGAGGCTATTGTAATAAACTCAAACCCTGAAACGGTATCCACCGACTATACCATAAGCGACAAGTTATATTTTGAGCCGCTTACAGTGGAAGATGTCATGGGTATAATAGACCTTGAAAAACCAAACGGTGTTATAGTCACACTGGGTGGCCAAACAGCCATAAATTTATCTGCAAAACTAAATGCGCTGGGCGTGCCCATCATTGGCACAGGTAATGATGCTATTGAACGTGCCGAAAACCGTGACAGCTTTGAAAAACTGATGGGTGAGCTGGGCATTCCGCAACCTAACGGCAAGGCTGTAACAACCATGGACGCCGGTGTAGCGGTAGCGTCTGACATTGGATATCCGGTGCTGGTACGCCCAAGCTTTGTGTTGGGCGGTCGTGCCATGCAGATAGTCTCAGACGAAAAAGGACTGAGACACTACCTCACAGAGGCGGCAATTGCCAGTGAAGATGCGCCGGTTTTGGTGGATAAATATGTAGAGGGCAAAGAGCTGGAAGTAGACGCCGTGTGTGACGGCACAGATGTATACATTCCCGGCATCATGGAACACGTGGAAAGAACCGGCGTACACAGTGGTGACTCTATCAGCGTTTATCCACCTTTCTCGGTAAGCGAAAAAGTGAAAAACACTATTGTAGAATACACGGTAAAACTGGGCATTGGCATTGGCATAAAAGGCCCGTTTAATATTCAGTTTATTGCCGATGATAATGACGATGTGTTTGTAATAGAAGTAAATCCACGCTCGTCACGTACCGTGCCGTTTTTGTCAAAAGCTACTGGGATAGACCTTGCCGGGATTGCAGCACGTGTGGCATTGGGCGAAAGCCTGAAAAGCCAGGGATTTGCCACCGGTCTTGCACCTGCAAAGCCCAGCTGGTACGTAAAGAGCCCGGTGTTCAGCTTTGAAAAACTACGTGGTGCAGACACATATCTTTCACCTGAAATGAAAAGTACGGGCGAAGCCATAGGCTATGATAAAACACTGAACCGCGCCATGTACAAATCCCTGAAAGCAGCCGGCCAAAAAGTGGCAAATTATGGTACAGTACTGGTAACGATAGCCGATGGAGATAAACAGCGTGCATTGCCGCTGTTGCAGCGTTTTTACGACCTTGGTTTTAATATCGAAGCCACTGAAGGCACAGCCATGTTCTTGCGTGATAAAGGTATCAAAACAAGGATATTGCAAAAAATCAGCGAAGGCAGCGATGACATCATTCAAAGCCTGCGCACACGAAATGTGGCGTATGTGATAAACACCCAAACACCGGGCAGTGAAAACAACCGTAAGGATGGATTCATGATTCGTCGCAGCGCGGTGGAAAACAGTGTCACTATTTTCACCAGCCTTGATACTGTTAGTGTGTTGTTAGACGTGCTGGAAGATATCACAATGGGCATACACACCATAGACGGCGTAGACTAAGTGAGATATAATATCATCATAAACAACAAGAAAGTGAGGGGGAAATATTGGCAGAAAACGCTATATATATAGTGGAATCAAATGCAAATATTGCAAAAGATGTTTTAAAAATGCGACTTTTGGGCCCTACTGAAAGCTTGGTGAATCCGGGACAATTTATAAATATACAGTTGCCGGGCCTTTATTTGCGCCGCCCGATTTCAGTGGCTGACTGGGGCGATGGATGGCTTGATATTGTATATAAGGTGGTTGGCAGAGGCACTGCCAAGTTAAGCCGCTTTGCCAAAGGCACAGAACTGGACATTCTTTGTGGCTTGGGCAACGGGTTTTGCACAGACAAGGCAGAAGGAAAATCAGTGGCTTTGATAGGCGGTGGTGTGGGCACTCCCCCGCTTTATGGCCTAGCTAAGGCGCTGATAAAGCAAGGCCACACCCCGACAGTTGTTTTAGGCTTTGCCGGTAAAGACGATGTATTTTTTGAAAAAGAGCTGACCGAGCTGGGATGCAAGGTGATGGTATCCACCGAAGACGGCAGTTGTGGTCATAAAGGTTTTTGCACCGAGGTGCTGGCTGACTGTGATTTTGATTATTACTATACCTGTGGTCCCGAGCCTATGCTGAAAGCTGTACACAAGCTATGTACAGAAAAAGGCATAAGCGGCCAGTTAAGCTTTGAAGAGCGCATGGGTTGTGGGTTTGGTGCATGCATGGGTTGTAGCTGTCAGACACAACTGGGCACAAAACGCGTGTGTGTAGACGGCCCGGTTTTCAGTAGCGAGGAGGTGACGTTTGCATGAGTGAGCAAAAAAAGCTTATCGGAACCGAGATGGACTTGTGCGGAATACGCCTAAAAAACCCTGTGATGACAGCCAGTGGCACATTTGGATATGGGTATGAGATGGCCGATTGGTTTGATATCAATATGCTGGGCGGAATCAGCTTGAAGGGAACCACATGGGAACCACGTTTTGGTAACCCTACCCCACGAATTGCCGAATGTGCTTCAGGTATGCTAAATGCTATAGGCCTGCAAAATCCCGGTGTGCAAGCTGTGATAGATACTGAACTTGTGAAAATGAGAGAAAAGTATAATGGCGTAGCTATTGCAAACATTAGTGGGTTTTCCATAGAAGAATATGTGAAAGTGACTGAAAAA
>CAYIZZ010000088.1:0-10045 GCA_964367945.1 uncultured Oscillospiraceae bacterium
CTGATAAGCATCACGTCATCTGCTGTGGTAACTTTACTCACTCCATACATTGTTTCATCCTCCTTTTATATTAACATTGCTTATATCATATCAAATAGTATTACTATTTTCTACGATTGAGTTTTATGCCACAGTCTCTTCACTTTCTGCCATAGATGTATCTACTTCGGTATCCACGGCACCTGTTAGGTATTCAGGCAAAAACTGTGCGTCGATATTTTCTGTACACAAGTCGTATATCCACTCCAGTGAAAACTGTGGATCGTTACCACGCACACCATGTGTTTGCGCCAACTCTTGTGTATAATCTTCTAGCATGTACAGATGATTGTTTGCAAATCCTCCGTCATAATGTGTAACAGTGGGACTCACAACAGGGTTTACCACCTGCAAAGCTTCTTTTGTGCCGTCGGGGTTTAGTGTTTGGGTGAACTCAAACGAAAGGCATAACCCCACCATTCTTGGTGCTCTATCTTGTGCAGACACAAAGTTACCCAGCGAATATGCCACAAGGGCTGTTCTGCCTTCACTTTCCACCCATTCAACGGGCTGCATAACATGTGGATGCGTTCCTATTACCACGTCTGCACCCCATGCGGTGAAGTTTGCCGCAAGATTTTTTTGTGCATCGCTGGGAGTATGGCTGTATTCCACGCCCCAATGCACCCCAACCACCACAGCATCGGCCAGCTCACGTGCGCGAGTTATCATTTGCTGCATTCTTTCGGTTTCGCTGGTATATATCACATGTGCGGGCGCCTCAGTAGGTGTGGGAAGTCCGTTTGTTGTCTCGGTAAAGGCTAGGTATGCAATAGTAATACCATTCACTTCTTGTAGCGTGATTCCGGCATCGGCGTCGTCACTGCTGATAAGTCCACTGGTGTACACATCATCGGGCATGCTATCCCAAAACTGAAGCGTCTCGGTAAGGCCGGCAGAACCTTTATCATAGCTGTGATTGTTTGATAAAGCAAACACACGCCATCCTGCATTATATAGATCTTCACCTATATCCGACGGTGTTGAAAACATCGGATAATTTGACGGTTCCATATATGTTATCAAAGATTCTTGGTTCATCCAGTTTACATCAAACTGCGAAAAAAACGGAATAACATTTTCATACACGTATGCAAAATCATATCCTTCGCCGTTTGCACGAGCGTTTGCCTGCTTGTAAAGACTACTGTGAATCAAGTTATCTCCAACTGCGGAAAAAGTCACTGTTTGTTCTATCGGTTGTGGCTCTGGTGGCTCAGACAAAACGGCGTTTTCTGACGGTTCCACGTCATGCACCGATGTTATTTGCATATTTTCAGAGGCAGGCTCTGTGCACGCCACCAATAAGACACATGTCATCATCAGCGCTAAAAACATTAATAACCGTTGTTTTTTTGTCTTTCTCATTCCAGTTCCTCCAGCATACGGTGCATATCATAAAGCCCGGGGCCTTTACCTGCCACATATAACGCTGCTGTAACAGCCCCTGCCGCAAACACATTTCTGGAATATGCAGTATGCGATAAAGTGATTACCTCGTCTTGGCCACAGAAAAGCACGTCGTGCTCGCCAACAATACTACCACCACGCACTGCTGAAATCCCAAGCTCGTTTTCGCCACGCTTTTGGCGTACAGGTGATCTGTCATACACATACTCAAAACGTCCGTCTGCTGCGTCATTTGCAGCATCTGCCAGCATAATAGCAGTGCCGCTGGGTGCATCCAGCTTGTTGCCGTGATGCTTTTCTACTATCTCCACATCAAAGCCCTGCAACACCGATACAGCTTTTTGGACCAAATTTACCAAAAGACTGATTCCAAGCGACATGTTTGCGCTATAAAACACAGCCGATTTCTCGCTTGCTTTTTTCACTTGTTCTTTTTGCTCTTCAGACAAACCTGTGGTACACACAACATAGGGCAAGCCTACTTTTGTGCAATATTCAAGAGTGGCTTCAACCGCGCCTGGATGCGAAAAATCAATAAGTACATCCGGGGCTTCATCCAAAGTAGACAATTTTTCGGCAGAGCTTACAACAGGGCAGGGCAAACCCGCTGCCGATCCAATGTCTACACCTGCCACCAAACGACAATCAGAACGCTTTGTAATCATATCTACCAACACGCCGCCCATGCGCCCACAAATTCCCTGAATGGCTATTTTAATCATTAATAATTTCTCCTTTTGCTACTTTAATACAATATAATAAAAACACCAGTTTACATATTTTATATCTTATCATTTTATTTTACAGCTGTTTTTATAATAAAGCAATACCGTACAAAAAACGGTTTGCAACTGTGCACACCTTATTTGTACGGTATCATCCTATTTATCAGCTTTTATGGTAAAATAAAGCTATATAAGACCCACTGCTTTCAGTTCAGCTTGCACTCTTGCTTTTTCAGCATCACCCAAATCGGCCAAAGGTCCACGGCATGGTCCTGCCGCATATCCCATCATGTTAAGAGCCGCCTTCACCGGAATAGGGTTGACATCACAGAACATAGCGTTATTCAAACGCATATATTTCAGTTGCATCTCAAGGCTCTCTTTGGTTTTGCCTTCAAAATACAAACTACACAAATCATGTATTTCTTTTGGTGCAATATTCGCCAAAACCGAAATAACACCGTATCCACCCAAAGACATCAGTGGCACTATTTGATCATCATTACCTGAATAAATAGCCAAGTTATCTCCACAAGCCGCTGCAATGTTCGCAATATGAGAAATGTCACTGCTGGCTTCTTTTGTGGCGCATATTTTAGGATGCTTTGCCAGCTCCACATATGTATCAATCGCTATGCCCATGCCGGTACGTGAAGGTACATTGTACAGTGTCACAGGCAAGTCTGTGGAATCTGCCACTGCTGTGAAATGCTGAATAAGTCCTTTTTGGCTGGTTTTGTTGTAGTATGGAGTTACCTGTAGCAAACCATCAGCACCACGCTGCTGAGCACCTTTTGACAACTCTATAGCATGACGAGTATCATTTGCGCCTGTTCCTGCAATAACAGGTACGCGACCATTTACTGATTTTACACAGTATTCAATCACATCCATATGCTCTGTATCATTTAATGTAGAGGCCTCGCCGGTAGTACCACATATAACAATAGCATCAGTAGAGTTTTCTATTTGAAAATCTATCAGTTGACCCAGTCCATCAAAGTTCACATCTCCATTATCCATCATCGGTGTAACAATAGCCACACCCGAACCTTTAAATAATTGCGTTTTCATATTTTTTCCACCTTTCTTCAACTATTTTAATTGTTTTTCAACAATTTAAGATTTAATATCGTATCAACGATGTTTCGAATGTTGAAAAATTAATCTAAATATCCCAAAGCTGCCAACAATTCGGCCATTTCTACTGCACCACCGGCTGCGCCACGTACAGTATTGTGAGAAAGGCAGACAAATTTTATGTCATATTGTGAATCCGGGCGAAGGCGGCCAATGGAAACACCCATTCCATTTTCAAGGTCACGATCCAGCTTTGTTTGAGGGCGGTTTTCTTCTTCAAAATAAGTAAGGAACTGTTTTGGTGCGCTGGGCAGGCCAAGTTCTTGAGGTTTTGCGGTATAGTTTTTCCATTTTTCTAAGATGTCCGGAATGCTCGGCTTTTCTTTGAAGGAGGCAAACACCGCAGCCATATGTCCATCGCTTGCAGGAACACGGATACACTGTGTGGTGATAGAAGGCGAGTTCGCATTTACAATCTCACCGTTTTCTATAGTACCCCATACTTTCAATGGTTCTTGTTCGCTTTTTTCCTCTTCACCACCGATGAATGGGATGACATTATCCACCATTTCAGGCCATGTTTCGAAAGTTTTACCTGCACCTGAAATTGCCTGGTATGTGCATGCCAATACATTTTCAAGACCATATTCCATCAGTGGATGAAGCGCCGGAACATAACTTTGTATAGAGCAGTTACTCTTTACAGCAATAAATCCACGTTTTGTTCCAAGGCGGTTTCTTTGTGAATTTATAATCTCACAATGCTCGGGATTTATCTCAGGAATAATCATAGGCACGTCTTTTGTTCCGCGATGTGCCGAGTTATTTGACATTACCGGGCACTCAGCTTTTGCATAAGCTTCTTCCAGTACTTTTATCTCATCTTTTTTCATGTCTACAGCGCAAAACACAAAATCCACAAGTCCTGCAATAGTGTCTACATCAGCTGTTGCATCATACAGTTTCATCTCGGAAACAAAATCAGGAATTTCGCTTTTCATTGCCCAGCGGCCATCTACTGCTTCAGCATAAGCTTTTCCGGCGTTGCGGGGTGATGCCGCAAGTACCTCGATTTTAAACCACGGATGCTGTGCAAGCAGTGTGATAAAACGTTGTCCAACCATGCCGGTCGCTCCAATAATTCCAACCTTATACGTTTTCATAAACAAAATCTCCTTTGAAAGTAAAAAATGTGCTTTTATTTCCGTATAAAAAATAAAAGCCGGCTTGTAAACCGGCAGTACATGCAATATAATAGAACTCGCATGAGATATTCCGGCACTTCGCATAGCTTATCTACGCGACAGTTTCGCCCCTGTTAGGATACGAACCCAGAAAACGAACTGCCAGTCGTTTTCTTCGGCAACATTGCCTTTCGCACCACTCTTTAGGCTTTGGCAAGCCAGATGTAGGGCTACTATTCAACATTGCGCCTCCGGAAATCTATATGTTTTAATATATCACCCATTTCATAATGTTGTCAAGTAGCGACTGCAAATCAATCATGATTTCAGCTAAATTACTAAATATATACAATTATCGGTTTTATAATCGGTTTGTAATTTGAGAAAGGTTTTTATGCAAACAAAAGATTTTTATTTCGATTTACCTCAAGAATTAATCGCACAAACGCCGGCAAGTCCCCGTGATTCTTCACGCCTTTTATGCCTAGCAAGACACAGTGGTGAGCTGCAACATCATATTTTCAGCGACCTGCCTGATTTATTACAGCCGGGCGATCTTTTGGTGGTAAACAACAGCAAAGTGCTTCCTGCCCGCCTAATAGGACAAAAATCCGACACCGGCGGTGTGTGTGAGCTGCTTTTGCTACATGAAGAACAAAAAGACGAATGGGAGTGCCTTGCAAGGCCCGGCAAGCGTATGAAAGAGGGTACAAAGCTCTCTTTTGGCGACGGCAGTCTCACCGCAGAGGTATTGAAAACATTGGAAAACGGCGGAAAACTTGTACGTTTTTCATATGATACTGTTCATTTATACGAAAAACTTGATGAGTTTGGAAACATGCCCTTACCACCGTATATAAAAACACAACTTTCAGAAAATAGCCAATATCAAACAGTGTATGCAAAACACCCAGGTAGTGCCGCCGCACCCACGGCCGGCCTGCATTTCACTCCTGATTTAATACAAAAGCTAAAAGATAAAGGGGTAGGGTTTACCGAAGTAACACTGCACGTTGGGCTTGGTACATTCAGGCCTGTTCAGGAAGATAACATAGAAAATCATCACATGCATTCCGAATGGTATACCATTGACAGCGCCGCCGCTGATATTATAAACAAGACTAAAAAACAAGGTGGACGTGTGATTGCGGTGGGTACCACCAGCTGTCGAACACTTGAGTCTGTTATGGCAAAGCACAACGCCATCAAGGCTTCAAGCGGTGAGACCGATATATTCATTTATCCAGGCTGTGAATTTTCAGCCATCGATGGACTTATCACAAACTTCCACTTACCGGAAAGCACCCTTATTATGCTAGTATCTGCTTTTTGCGGCAGAGAAAATACATTGGCCGCATATGAAGAAGCGATTCGTCAAAAATACAGGTTTTTCAGCTTTGGCGATGCCATGTTTATTATTTAAGTAAAGTATATTGGCTTTACTGTTCGATTCATCGTTTATTTTACTTTGAAAGCAAAAATCAACAGGAGAATTTATGTTTACTTTAATTTCAAAAGATAACAATGCACGAAGAGGCAAGTTTGATACAGTTCATGGCACTTTTCAAACACCTGCTTTTATGAATGTAGCCACAGTGGCTGCCATAAAAGGTGGGCTTTCGTCGGAAGATTTAAAAGAAGTCGGATGTCAGGTGATGCTGTGCAACACGTATCATTTACATCTAAGGCCGGGTGATGAGCTTATTGCACGCAGAAAAGGTATTGGCCCTTTTACAGCATGGCAAGGTCCTACCCTTACCGATTCCGGCGGTTTTCAGGTGTTCAGCCTTGCAAAACTAAACAAAATCACCGAAGAGGGTGTGTCTTTTGCCTCGCATATTGATGGACACAAGATTTTTATGGGCCCTGAGGAAAGCATGCGAATTCAGGCGAACTTGGGCGCCACTATCGCCATGGCATTTGATGAATGTGTGGAAAATCCCGCACCATACGAATATGCAAAAGAAAGTAGCTTGCGGACTATAAGATGGCTAAAGCGGTGCCAGGACGAAATGCGCCGTATAAAAGATGAAGGTGCCGCAACAAATCCACATCAACTACTGTTTGGCATAAATCAAGGAGCTGACTATGACGACATCCGTATAGATAACATGAAGACTATCGCCGAGATGGACCTTGATGGTTATGCTATAGGCGGACTTGCTGTGGGCGAGCCTACCGAAAAGATGTATCACGTCATTGAAACAGTGCAGCCTTATATGCCCGAGAACAAAATAAGATACCTTATGGGAGTTGGAACACCGGGGAATATCCTCAATGCTGTGAAACGTGGTGTTGATTTATTTGACTGTGTAATGCCCAGCCGCAACGCACGTCATGGGCATTTATATACATGGGAAGGTGTGCGCAACCTAAACAACGCAAAGTATGCAGAGGACGACTTGCCTATAGATACTACGTGTGAGTGTCCGGTATGTAAAACATATTCACGTGCGTATTTACGGCATTTATATCGTGCGCAGGAAGTGCTAGGAAAGCGTCTTGGTGTAATGCACAATCTTTATTTTTACAATAACCTCATGCAACAAATACGTGATTCTTTGGACGAGGGCACATTCGAAGCTTTCTTTACAAAGTATGCAGATTTACTGGACACTCGTATTTAACTTTTAAGCTTTTATACTATTTATGAAAAGAGAAAACTACTTTGAGCGATAAAAAAAGACTGTATTTTTTCTTGGCGATATGTGCAATGATGAACATCGGCGCAAATCTTACCCATCCTGTAACACCTACTATATTTAAAAATCTAAACCTCGGGGATTATATGTTTGGGTATGCAATGGCAGCAATGATGCTTATGAACTTCATTGTTTCGCCATTTTGGGGTGAAATCAACGGGTATATATCCAGTAGAGTTTCTCTTTTAATAGGCTCCATCGGGTATAGCTTGGGTCAGTTGTTGTTTGCGTTTGCTACCACTGAATGGCAGTTCATACTTGTTAGAATGTTTACCGGAATATTTGCAGGTGGGGTACTGGTAAGTATGTTGACCTATCTGGTAAATGTATTACCTGATGAAAAAAGAGGATATTATCTAACTGTTAATGTCACTATTCAGTCAGTTTTCGGTGCATTTGGCTACCTAATAGGTGGCACTATCGGCGCTTACAACCCTTATTTGTCGGTTTTTGTACAGGTGGGGTTACTGTTTTTTTGCGGTGTGGCATTCTTTTTAGTATGTAAAAACGACGCAAAATCAAACGAACAAGACCTGAAAATAAGTACTTTGATGAAAAAGGCTAACCCTTTATCGTCGTTTATCGCCGGAAAGCAATTTTTAACTGCCGGCTTAATATCTATATTTGTAATGTGTGCTCTTCAAAACATGTCTTTCACCGCATTTGATCAAAGTTTCAATTATTACATGAGAGATATTTTTGCTTTTCCTTCCAGCTACAACGGTGCTCTAAAAGGTGCAATGGGAATTATAACACTTATTGCAAACGGGACGGTTGGTCTTTACATCATCAAAAAAACCGATGTAAAAAAATCTAACATCGTGATATTCACACTTTCTTCTATCAGCATGCTATTAGCTGTATTTTTCACTGAGATGGCTCCCTTTATATCTTTTTGTGTGTTAGTATTCGCCTTCAATGCCATCGGTATGCCTATACTTCAAAACATTTTATCTACCAGCAGTAAAAAGCATGACAGCAATTTAATTATGGGTTTTTACAACGCAATGAGGTCTTTAGGCGGAATTGTTGGCGCATTTGTTTCAGGTATGCTTTATAATCTCAATCCGCTTTTTCCGTTCATTTTAGTTGCTTGCGGTTCAGTTTTGGCCATGATTTTCGGAATATTTTATTTTAAAATCAGCACCAAAATCAGCACATTATAATAGTTTGCTTTACATCATCACATTTATACTGCCATGATAAAAAAGGAGAACTGTTTTGAAAGAAAAACTAAAAACTATATATGTATGCACCATATGTGGGGAAGTAACACCGCGTTGGCTGGGCAAGTGTCCTTCCTGCGGTGAGTGGAACACCTTGGTAGAGGATGTGGTGGCAGAGGCGCCGAAGCAGTCTACTAAAAATAGTCGTAAATCCGGCATAGCGGCGCAGGGTATGCCTTCTACAGCTGTGGCACATTCTTTGGCCAAGGTAAACACCAGCGAGACCCAAAGCCGTATAGTCACCGGTATTGCCGAGCTTGACAGGGTGCTTGGCGGTGGAATAGTGCTGGGAAGCGTGGTGCTACTGGGTGGTGAGCCCGGTGCAGGCAAGTCCACCATGTTGCTTCAGCTTTCCGGTGCGATAAGCCACACAACACCCGTTTTATATGTTACCGGTGAAGAATCAGTCCGTCAAATAAAGCTACGTAGCACTCGCCTTGGCATAAAAGGCGAAAACATCTCTGTGGCAGCCGAAAGTGATGTGGATGAAATAACATCTCTTATATATAATACAAAACCGGGATTTGTGGTTATAGACTCTATACAAACTATGTATACACCATCTCTTTCGTCTTCGGCTGGAAGTGTGTCGCAGGTAAAGGAATGTAGCGCACGTCTTTTAAATCTTGCAAAAGAAAATGAGATTCCGGTGTTTATTGTAGGCCACGTAAATAAAGACGGAGCCATTGCAGGACCTAAAGTAATGGAACATATTGTTGATACTGTTATATATTTTGAAGGCGATCGCACGCTGCCGTATCGTATTTTACGCTCTACAAAAAACAGGTATGGCTCAACAAATGAAATAGGCATGTTCGATATGACAGGCAGTGGCCTTATGCCCATAGAAAACCCCTCAGAGATGCTGCTGGAAGGCCGTCCTATAGGCGTATCAGGCAACTGTGTTGGTTGTATAATGGAAGGTAGTCGTCCCATCATGGCTGATATTCAAGCACTTGCCACAAAGTCTGGTTTTGGCACACCTCGTCGTGCCACATCCGGATTTGACTCCTCACGTGCAAACTTGCTAATGGCAGTTCTTGAAAAGCGCGCGGGTTTCTTTTTAGGAAACCTTGATGTATATATAAATGTGGTGGGTGGGCTGTATCTCTCAGAAACCGCCTGCGACTTAGCCTTGTGCTTAGCTCTTGTTTCCAGTATCTTAGACACCCCTGTAACAGACTCTTTGCTGGCAGTGGGTGAGGTGGGCCTTGGCGGCGAAATTCGCAGCGTGGCAAACCTGGACACTCGCTTGCGTGAAGCACAGCGCATAGGCTTTAAAAAAGCTATTGTGCCACATCATAATCTGCGTGGTTTATCAATGAAAGAGTTTACCACTATTGAAATAATAGGCGCAAAATATATAAAGGACGCAGTACAGTATATTTAAGCAAATATATTATATTAAAAATCCATCATACACTTATATTGTTATCATTTTACAGATTGATGCACATACATTGGCTTGATTCCGCTGATATATTATGTGATAACATCCTTATTGTTTGTAATGCAAAAAAAACGAAAAAATATATTAAATTTTTTCTTCGATAAAAAGTAATATTTTAAAAAAACAAAAAAAACATTTTAAAAATGCTTGACAGTTTTGAATATACATGTTATGATTCAGTAGTCGGTTTTTGGTGCACGGGAGCATAGCTCAGCTGGGAGAGCACTTG
>CAYIZZ010000089.1:0-9999 GCA_964367945.1 uncultured Oscillospiraceae bacterium
AAATTCTCTTTAACATTTATTATTATCCTAAATTAAATCCACTTTTGCGTGGATCCATAATCATGAATTATCGTATAAATTATACTATACTATATTTATTTTTGCAATATTAAACTTTTACCAATGTACTTTATTTGCACAACTAAAACAACCGACAACTTAATGTTGTCGGTTGTTTAATGTCATTAGGCTTTGTAATTATACACAAATATCCTATGCTTCTTGTAAGTCTTCTTCTTCGTCATCCTCATCTACTTTTTTCTTGCGAGCAATTATTGCTACAACAAGTTGAATGATGAAGATCACTGCCATTGTAAGAGTCCATCTGTCAACTAATATCATGGGCAAACTCATGTCTTCTGTCAGAATGAACACTATGACTGAGAAAATTGCAACAAGAATGCTGAACAATCTAACTATGCCTTTACGTTTAACTTTTTGCTCTTCTTCCTCTTCTTCTTGTTCGTTCACGCTATTCATAGTTGCGTTTTGCATATCGTCGTCTTCGTCTTCATCTTCTTCATCTTCACGTTTTTTACCGAAGTATCTGATTAAAAGAATAAGTGAAAGGATAGCTGTTGCCACTGTCAAAAGTAAGTTGACAAGCGCCCACGCGGCAGTATTTGCAGCCTGTGGAACCACGGTGTCTTCAATCTCTACTGTATCATCATCCGTGGTGGGCTCATCTGCTAATGGTACCGGCGGCTCATCTATCTCTACCGGTGGATCTGGTACTACCGGTGGATCTGGCACTACCGGAGGATCTGGTACTATGGGTGGTACCGGTGGTGGCCCCACCAATGCAGCTATTGTCAATGTTCCTGGTACATAAGTAACAGTATAGTTCGTAACTTCTGCCAGACCTGATGGCACTATAGGATATGTGCCCGCCGGTGAAGTTGTACCTGCTGTTGTTGCCAATGTTACTGACAAACCTACGGCTCCGATAGTTTCGTTAAGTTTATATCCAAAACTTGTAAAGGTAAACGGTGGGTTCACCTCACCAAAGGTCTTCGTGTGGTCGCCTGCAACAACAATTATCGATGCTTTTGTAACCACTGTGTCTTCGGCAACTGCCCTTACTGTGTAGTTAGTAGCTTTTGTGTCAATGTCTGAAACGCTTGTAGGCTGAACGGTTACAGAACCCGGATAGGTGCCTGCGTCATCACCCACTGTGTAAGCTACGTCTACTTTAACGTCTGATGCGTCAATGCCGTATGTTGCTGCAGTTTCGCCAGGAACGAAGCCTGTTAATGTGTATGCAGCGTTAAAGGCAAGAGCTTCACCGTACTCAACTGTTTGTGCGCTTGGTGTAAGTACTAGTTCAAGCGGATTAACAGTTATTGTACCATTTGTATAGCTGAATGTGTAGTTTGTTGTGCGGTTTGCTAGCGCTGCGTTTGTTGCCACTTGGTCTATGGACAAGTCATAAATAGTGTTAACATCTGCGCCTTGTGTGTAAGCTGTGCTAAGTACGATGTCTGAATCTACTATTCCAAGTGAGGCAGCGGTGTCGCCTGATGCAAAATCTGTTGCTGTAATTGTGTATTCACCTGTCAAGGTTGGAATTGGGTCATTGTAATCTACAATTAAGTTGTTAGCTGTAATTGCTACTACACGTGGATCAACTTCAAATTCGCTACTAGCTGTTGATAGTGTGTAGTTTTCAAGAACACGATCGGTTGGATCTTTAGGTGTTACACTTGCATTTGTAATTGTAATTGGATATTTGCCAGCATCACTTGTGTTTGTGTATGTTGTTGTAATATCAACATCAACTTTACTTTCATCACTTCCAAGGAATGTTGTATCTGTGTAAGTGAAGGTAGGTACAGGATCTTTGTAGTCAATGTTTGAAACAGTGTTTGCGGCTATATGTAACGGTGCAGCAGTAATGCTTGGATGATCTGTATCCACTGCATCATTGTAGTTTATAAGGCTTGCTGTTATGCGAACGCTTAAATCTTCATTGTTAGTAGAAGCGCCTGTTGCTTCCCAAACATTTGTCACTCTTTGTGCCTGCACATCTGCTTCAGTGCTTCCGGACCAAGTAGTGCCATCCCAGCTGTATTCGAATCTCAACTGCAAGTTAGGATGTGTTGTGCTGTCTATTTCAACTGCCGGAGTAGTTGGGTCATTATCATCGTCTAAATATACAGCATAGTCTGCAATGGGTGCGTGTGAGCTTGCATTATATTCGTCATTGTAAGCGAAAAGTTCAACGCTTAGGCCTGTGTTATTAACTAAACTCAATACACCGTCTACCAAATTCAGACGATAGTTCTCAAGGCTTGTTACAGAAGTGCCACTATTGTCGTTCAAAGCCAACCTGACATAGTAGCTACCGCTAACAGGTGATGTGTTGGTTGCATCTGTTGAATAAGCAGCTGTTAAGCCTAAGCTTGATAAGCTCTCGCCGCCAACGAATCCTTCGCCTGTTTTTACACTATAACCCAACTGGCCTGTCACCAATTGATGGAACACTTTATTTGCTTGATCTGAATATACCATGCCATAAGTTATGCCGGTAACATCATTTGCCTCTAAAGTTAAAGGTGCTTTTTCAATCAACGGATACACTGTTACAGATCTTGAGCGAAGACCTGTAGCTGTAGCTGTAATTGTGACAGCATATTTGCCGTAATCTGCATCAGTAGCTTGTGAAGCTGTTGAAAGTACTTCTACATTTGCGTTTGTAATTCCGCTAATTTCAGCATTAACTGCATCTAGGTCTGTATATTTTGCAGCAGGCACATTAGTAGTTCCATAGCTTATAGCTAAATCTGCGTTTGTTGTGTAGTTTAGCGCTATCAGCCTATCGTGAGACTGTGCATCATAAGTGCCTGTGTATGCTGTAGCATTAAGGGTTACAAAATCCTTCAAATCAAGATACACGAAGAATGTTGTGTTAGTGCCTATATTTTTAGTAGTGATATTACTTGGGTTAACAACATAATCATCACTTGTCACTGTGTAGCCATTCATGGTGTTTGAATAATTTGCAGGTACGATATTCAAACCTAAAGCTGCTACATCAACTGTACCCGGATAAATCTCAGCTGAGGTATGAGTAAATCCGCCGGCTAGAGTGTGGCTGTTTGTTCCGTTTCCGTCTGCGTCAAAATTCTCAAACAAATATTGTACGTTGTAGCTCACCTTTGGAACAACATCATATACAAAGGTAATTATTGTTGTAGCATTGGCGTTCATTTGTTTTGTTTGTGACGCAACCTTTGCTGTGTAGCCGGAAATCCCCTTGCTATAGAACACTTCGTAGGCATTTCCTGTTTTGCCGATATCTGCAGTTGCAATTTCGGTTTCCATGCCGGCTGAATCCATGGTTACATATCTGATCGTGTAATCAAATTCTGCTGCGCTTGTTGCGTAGTTAATAGTAATAATATTAGATCCTTTTTCAACTACGTATGCGCCTATACCGGCTGCGTTAAGTATAACGCTATCTTTTGTGGTGCCATCAACTGTTACTGTAGCTGAAGTTGCTGTGTATGTGTCTTGCGGCCAACCTTTTAATTTAAGATCATCGCTAGAAAGAGCTGTTAGGGTAACATCTTCACCTGTGCTTGAAAGCACGGTTTGCTCTGTGTACACATTAGCGCCACTTTTGTGAACGATTGTGTAGTTTGTGCCTGCCTCATGATAAACAGCTTTTAGCTGAATATCTCTGTTAACAGCAATGCCGAACACATATGGGTATTGAGCGATAATATCTTCGCCATTTGTATCTTGGCCGATAATTTCAAACCAACCTACAAAATCTTGTCCTTCGGGAGGAGTTAATGTGGGATATTCTTGACTAACTTTAGTTTCTGTTAGCTCTTTACCGTTATCAATATCGAAATCCTTCACATTTTCGCCGTTGTTTGGGAATAAATCCACATGGTATTGCTCAGGTATCCATTTAGCATAAACCATGTAATCAGAGTTTGGCATTATGCCACCGGCAGTTGGGTCAAACTTTGTCGCATCAGACATAGCGTTGTAATCTTCAGTTATATACCATCCACCGAAAGTATATCCATCTTTTGTGGGTATTACGCTATTAGCAAGCAAGCCTGACATCAATTTGAGAGTGCTATTTTTCATGTAGCTAAACTGCTCGCCGTATTTGACATTTTCTATTATATAGTTGCCGCTATCAGCATCTACAGTGTAGCCAGCCGGTAATTGGCCACCCATTAAGTTATATTCAAAGTCATATGTATTGCGGGTATAATAGAAGTTTCCGAACATTGTAGCCGCAGGTGTGCCATATGATCCGCCGCTTACACGAGTTGATGTGAAAGTTTGGGGAGTTCTAATAGAAGTGAACCCTAAAACAGCCTTTTGACCTAATGATCCCCAATTATAACGCATGGTTTGTGTTTTGTCCGGGTTTAAAGTAAAGGAAAGGCCCGCATGCTCTGCTGCAACTTGACCCGATATAGCAGAGTAAAGCACATCGTATTGATCTCTTGTTAATTGGTCTAGATCAGAGTCGTCACCTGTATAGTCTTGTAAAATATCAAGCTCTGCATCTGTTGCCTCATAGTAGTACATAATTCTTGTATACGAAGTCTGTACAGATGCGTTTTCAGTAAAGGTTAAAGTTGTGATACTAGCATCTGTTGGCAACATGCCGTTTGAAAGGTGTATTTCTTTCAGGCCTGTTGATACACCACCAAGAGGTGCGGGAACAGAGCGTGGATAAGTCCAGTGGTGATAGTTATCACTTGCTTCAAAAGTAACACCAGCCGAATCAAGGCCAGTTCTTGTTGGCCATTCCAGTGTTATATCATCGCCCAATTTAGCATAGAAAGTGTAGGTTCCTTGTGCAGAACCTATATTATTATTATATGTATCAGTGTGATATTTTGCATCCACTGAATTACCGGCGTATAAAGTACCGCCCAAGTATAACCACGATTTGACAAAATTGAAGTTCAGCGTGTAAACAGTTCTTGTGTAGTAAACATTAATTGTTGTAGATCCGTCGCCGTTAATTGTTACGTTGGTTAAATCTTCGTTCCAGGCAAATTCAAACCCGGTTTTCAAATCTTCGGGTACATCTGCTGGAATTGTGGGGGTAGCTCCCGCTTGGCCTGTTTGATTGCTTGAAGAATGGAACACATAATTATCTGTGTTTTTCTCTTCAGCTGTGCCTTTTAGGCTTTGATCATTATCAATGCTATCATCTAGATTTTCTTTTTCTGCCCAATATAGAACAGTGTAGTTAACAGGATTTGCCTCCCAAACGGCAATATATTTTTCGCCTGTTTGTGGCATTACAACTACAGCGTCTTTTACAATAGCTGCTAGAATATTAGTAGGATCGGATTCAAGCGCCCATCCTTTGAAAGTATAGCCAGGTCTTGTTGGATCAGCGGGTATTGTGATATTTGTACCCCATTGTGCGCTTAAAGGCGCAACAGAACTGCCACCGTCTGAATTAAACATTATATTCTGAACAGTGCGGTTATATTTCAGTTCAATAACATAGCCGTCGCTGGGTATTGCAACCATTGTTAAAGGCGCTGCAAGCTCATAGCCGGCAATAGTTTTTGCTGTAGGTGTTACAAAAGCACCCTTGCTGGCAGAACCCGAGGTTGTTGAATCCTCTGTGTATGTGCCATTAGCATTTTGAATCATGTGCTTAACAGTGTAGTTAACGCTTGTGTTTGATGTATAGCTAACGGTAATTGTAGCATCCTCATTAGCACTATAATTGTACAAAACACCTTCTGTCGGAATATCATACTTCGCAGATGTTCCACCCACCTTGATAGTTGCACTATCAAAGTTAAAATCAGCGTTTACTGTAGGCAAGGCTACGCCTTGGGTGAATGTGTGACCTTTTTCAACAACTGCAACATAGTCGTTTGTCACTTTGTCACTACCTACTACATATTCAATAGTAACAGTTACTTTGTCGGGAGCAGCTGTGAACTGAGCTGTTGTTTCGTATTTATTAACGCCACCTTCAACGTATACGAAACTTTCCAAAAGTTTGTCCCATCCGGTGAAAACACTATCGGCTTTACTGGGGTTTTGATCACCGGGATAAGCAGGGATTGTTCCCTCATGGAAGGTAACTGTTTGATCCGGCTGACCCTCCACTTTGAATGTAACATCAAAAGTTTTGGAAGCTGCTTCACCGGCGCCTATTGTCGCTGGCGTTGCGCCGCCGCTACCATCGCCCTGCTCTGCCGCAGTTCCTCCTGTTTGCGCAAAAACACTAAACGGCATAAACGTAAATAGCATCACGATAAGTAATGCCATGCTCGTTATGCGTTTTGCAATTGCTTTACTATTTTTATTTCTATTTGCCACAATAATTCCTCCATAAAATGGTTAAACTTTACGTACACTTAATGTTTATATTACATTTATTCACAGATAGTATCATATTTATTCACAACAAGCAATGTAATTAGCCGCAGGTAACGTTCAAAAGTACTATTATCTCCCAATTGCACAAAAAACCTATATAATTTATTGTGATTTTTTACTTCAAGAATTTTAAATATTTTTTGTACAATCGTACATTTAAAGTGGATTTTGCCGGTTATTCCTCCTATAAAATTATCCATTTTATAAGCATCAAACTGCACTCCATTACCACTTTATTTTATGCATAATACATGTGTTATACTGGTCAAATCACCTGTTATCCTCATTACCAAATCCATCTCCCGGTTTTATCCAAAAAACAACATCTTTTTTATAAGGCTGATTCTTTTTGTAAAAATTATGATATAATAATCAAGGTAAAGGATATTTTATCCTTTAATATAAATAAGGAGTGAGTGCACATGAAAGTATTTCTCAAAATATTGAAATGGGTTGTTATCATTGCAGTATTTTTATTAGCTACCTTAATTTTAACAGCCCAAATATCAGGAAATTTTGATGGGCCGTTTTTCGGGGTGCCTGATTTAGTTCAGTACCTGCTTTCCGCTATTTAATATATGCATGAGCGCTTGTTTGGCACCTCATCAGCTTAGTCTATAAAAGCCGTATATGATGAGAAATGTTTAAGCGAGCTTTATTAACAATAAAATCATGCTCCATGTTCAAATTATATTGCCGGAACAAAAATCAAAACCGCACGCTATCTTTTAATGATAGGTGCGGTTTTTATCATGTTACTTATATGCGTCTGTTGATAGAACAGCCCACAGACATATCCCCTTCAAAATATCTGTTGGCTAGTTTGATATGCAGGCTACAATTTATCAAATACATCTTTTATTTCATCTGCACGAATTTTACTCTTTGTTCTGTCAAAACTTAATATTCCGTTAATTTCTTGTTCCACGTCAGAAAGCTGCGTGTAAATACAAGCGCATAATCCTTTGTCTTTTGCAGGTACTATTTCGTTAGCATATAACTTTCTTACAGCGCTGACAAAATCCTCTCTTGTTTGTAGACTCTTATAGCTAAATGCTCTTTTCACATGCTTTGCATCGCTTTCTTTATATGCATAACCACCAAACTCGCTCAAGATAACTGCTCTGCTTAATTTATCTTTTCTATGCTTATACTTTCTAAAATAAATATGTAAGCTTTTAAAATCTCCTATTCCTTGATCATGCCATCCGCTTGCATGGTCTATCAGCCTTGTTGGATCTTGTTTTTTTATCATGTCATATGCTATTTTTGCGTCAAACTGTCCCCATCCTTCGTTAAAAGGCACCCACATTACAATACACGGACAATTTTTAAGCATGTTTATCATGTCGGTCATTTCAGTATAAAAATCTTTGCGCGCATTTTCATCTTGCCTTGAAAACGCTTCATAATTATCATCTTTTATCTTGATAGGTAAAAAAGCCGGCGCTGTTATCACTGATAATTTATAGTCTCCACCACCATTTATCATATCTTGCCATACCATCATGCCAAGCCTATCACAATGATAGTACCAGCGCATTGGCTCTATTTTAATATGTTTTCTAAGCGTATTAAAGCCTAGTTCTTTCATTTTAACTATATCATATATTAACGCCTCGTCGTTTGGCGCTGTATACAGTCCATCCTGCCAATAGCCTTGGTCTAGCACGCCATTACAAAAACATTCTTCTCCGTTTAAATATATGCGCTTAATTCCTTTTTCGTCTTGCTTAATATCAAGTGCACGCATCGCAAAATATGTTTTGATATAGTCACTTTCCACTTTCACTTCGACATTATACAAATGTGGATTATCCATATTCCACGCTATAAAATTCGGCATATCAATTTTTATTTTCTCGTTACATCTTGATATGATTTTTTGCTTTTCTATCTTAATTTCACAAATCGCATTTTTGCTACAGTTCACAGTAATGTATGCTCTTGCATTTTCAAAATCAGGTGTTATATCAACACTTTGTATGAATGTACTCGGCACACTTTCCATCCATACAGTTTGCCATATTCCACTTTGCGGGGTGTACCATATTCCACCACTGTCGATTTTTTGCTTTCCTCTTGTTTGTGGTGCTGTATCTTGAGGATCATACACTTTCACAACCAACACATTAGCTTCATCTTTCAAATATTGCGTAATATCAAAACAAAAGCTTGTGTATCCGCCTTTATGCTCGCCAACTTTTTCACCGTTCAAAAAAACGCATGCGTGCCAATCCACTGCTCCAAAATGCAGTAGAACTTTGCCTTTATTGAAGTTTTTTGGCAGCGTGATTTCTTTTTTGTACCATAAATATTCGCTGGGCTTTGGGTGTGTTACGTCGCCTGAAAGCTGGCACTCCGGTGAAAACGGCACAATAATTTGCTCATTGTATTTTTCAGGCTGGTGGCCACTCGTGACGCAATAATCCCAAACACCGTTCAAGTTTATATAGCTGTCGCGCCAAAACTGCGGCCTAGGATATTCGCCCAAAACATTGTTTACATCTATTTTATTTACCATAATAAACTAAACCTTTCTGGTTTCATCAGTTTTCCCCATTATATAAAGAGGAATAAACGCAAGCAACGTGCACACTCCCGCCATTACAAAAATTAAATTTGTAGGTAAAAACCCACTGTTTCCGTCTACTACAATTGGTGTGCCAAATATAGAAATAATAAGCTGGCCGATGTATGGACCTATCACCATTGGTAAAAGCACCCTGAAAACCATTCTTATACCTTGAAAACTGCCAACTTCGTTATGCGGCGTCAAATCTCTCAGCCATGCGCCACTTACTATTATTTTGGCAACTATTCCAAAAGCCATAATAAAAATACCTACGCACAAAAACAGCATGGTTTTCGCGCTTGCCACAACAAAAAATCCAACTGCTGATATTATTAAAGAAAAAATCATCGACTTGTTTTTTTCTACTTTATCTACAATCAAACCAAAAACAACGCCTACCACGCCGGATAAAAGTGTCATCACACCAAGATAAAGACCGATTTCACTATAATTAAATCCAAGAGTTTGGGTGAAATATATTATTTGATACGGAAGTGATATTTGCTCTGCTGCTGTAAATACAAGTATACAAATTAAAAGCCACTTAAGCTTTTTATCCTTTTTAAGAGGGCTGAAAGAAAATGCTTGTATCAACTGTTTTTTATAGCTAAGATCATTTTTACGTGATAATGTCGCTACATCTTTCATAAAAAACGCACCTATAACACCACTAATGCTAACTATCACCCCAAGGCCTATGAAAAACACAGTATAGCCGAACGTGTCTATAACAACACCGGAGGCAACAGTGGTTACAACAAGTGCAACCAGTGGGAAAACTTCTAAAATACCGCTAACTGTTCCTCTATTTGTACTGTCTGTTATATCTGTTATCCATGCGTTAAAACATGCATCATTTGCTGTAGAACCAAAAAAGGTCATTACACAATCTAAAATCAGTAAAAGCACAACAGACACCGCAGTCGACTGTGCAAGTGATGATAGCGGAAATGCAGCAGTGGACACACCCCATAAAATATAGCCAAACAAAATAATCGCCTTGCGTTTTCCAACCCTGTCGCTAAAAGTACCCATGA
>CAYIZZ010000090.1:0-9902 GCA_964367945.1 uncultured Oscillospiraceae bacterium
ACATCATATCGGCGAATAGCCTATAGGGGGCCAAAGTGAAGGGAAGATTGTCTACCTTATTGATTGTACTGGTGATGGTATTGGTGGGTGCTATGTATTGGGTAGACCTGGCCTACTATACGGACATGCAAAGCGGATTTGTCACACGAGGCAATGTAGCGGCTAGAGGAGCCATATTGATTTTGCCGTTATTAATGTGCGTTTTAGGCCTGCGTACTTTAGGTCCACGGGCTATATCCACACTGCGCATGAAAAGTGGTGGCTTGTCAGCGGTTTTTGGCCTGGCTGCTGCCATGGGCATGGCCTATGGCGCCACGCTGATGATAAATGGCTTACAGCTGGGATATACATATCGTGTGGTAATGGGTGTGCTGACTATTTGGTATGGCGCATGGATGTGCCTGATGACAGTACAAATATATACGCAAAAAGCTACCGCACCCACCCAAAGTGTAGTTTTCGGGATATTGGCAGCCATGCCGTTTATAATGCAGTCGGTGGAGAGGATAGTCATGGCGCCGTTCAGCATACAGCGATTAGGTGAAGTGGTGCAGGCCTTCTCGGTGATATTTATCATGCTGTGGTTTGGTGTTTTGCTTCGCTCGGTGTATGTGGCTTTGCCACGACGCAGAGTGTATTGGATGTATTTGATAAGTCTTCTCACGTTTTTATTTGCTACGTGCTTGGAGCTGCCGTACACTGTGCATCTGTTACTTGCAGGTCAAGCAGGCGCAATGGAGCTGTTTGAAAGCTTGCATATGGCGGTTATAGGCGCTGTGGCAGGAGGCCTTGCTATGAATATAGGCAAAGAAGATCAGGAGAATCCCCTTATCGAGGCATAAAATACAAGTGAATATTAATACAAAAAAATGGGCTGTGACATGTTTAATCGTCACAGCCCATGAATTTATAAATCACCATTTGCGTTTTTTGCGAGTTTTGTGTTTTTGAGAAGGCATTTTTTTGACACTGCGCTCCAGCTTCTCCATTTTTTTGCTGGAGCCTTTAGGCAAGTGTGTTTTCGCCACATGTGTTGAGGTAGATGATGTGGCATTCACCGAAGATTTACGTATAAGTTTTATGATAGCCATCAAAATGATGAAAACTAAAATGATGCTAAGGGCGATAATCAACCATATAGTGGGTAATGCCGGAAGGCCGGGAATGGTGATATTAGGCCATATGTTTTGTAGCAGGGAAGATACTTCGCCAGTATCTTCTATAGGTGTAGAAGGCGCACTTTCTTGCTCGATTTCAGTATCGGTGGTAAAGTTTTCTTCAAGCAAGAAGAAAGACGAAAGGCCTGCTTTATGAAAATCTGTTGCTACTAAAGCTATGGTGGCTTGTGCAGTGAGCGTGGTGTCAGGCAGGCTGTCGGGACTTTCAGAAAAGCTACCATCTTCGTTTTGAAACACAAGCAAAGCATCAGATGGAGACGGCAATGACGAATTTAGGTTTTCTTCTCCAAGACAAGCAAGCGCCAAGCTGACCTCGGCAGTGAGAGCAGGACTGGGTGCACCGTCTAGGTCGAACCCACCATATGCATTTTGCATATCTTGAAGATAAGAAAGTGCGTTTAGTATCACTCCGTCAATGGTTTCATCGCCGCGATAATAAGACAGCGCCTGCAATACACGTGCAGTAGTGATAACACTTGATGTGCCGCCAGAGCCAAAACCGCCATCGGGGTTACGTGCAGTGGCCAAATCCAGCGCTGCAGTTTGCATTGATAACTCACTGGGCGATGTGGCCCCGGCAGGGCCGTATAAAATCAGCGCTAAGGCGGATGCTTCAATATCAGTGCCGTCGGTGATAACATTAGCTAAAGCAGAAGATAATACAGGTGTGGTTTGCGTGAAGTCTTCGCCAAAAAACGCTAATGCTAAGGCTTGGTGTGCACTTTGAACAGAGGATTGTGAAGAAACATCGGCAGATTCTAAATGTGTCATTAAAGCAGTGTGATAATTTTTTGCTGGAGCATCACCGGGAAACATGTAGCCACTACGCAGTAAAGCGATTGCGGAAAATTCGTCTCCGGCATCGAGGCTTTCATAAGAGCTTTTCAGGTAATCCAGACTTTTTTGCGTGTTGGAAGAGAAAACGTCTGCAGATATGGTGTTGGCTTTTACAGCGATGGGACACAAAAAAACAAAAGACAGCATCGCAAAAAAGACAACATAATATAATTTTGTAAGTGTTTTCATGAATTTTAAGGTTTGACACTTTCTATGATATTTTGGCTAAAAAAACATCGGATGATTGCAAGTGAACTTTTTTTAAAAGCTAACATATTTATTGAAAAAAGTCAAACGAAAGCAGCAAGTGGAACTAAACATCAAGGAAAAAATAAAATAGTGATAACACGAAGAAAAAAAGATTGACTATGTGGACAAAAAAGCAAAAATGTGCTATATTATTAGCTTGGAAACACAAGGGTATGCTGTGCTGTGAAATATCCTAAAAAAGCCGTTTAAAGAAGGTGACTTATGAAAAATATACAGCCGGTTTTGCTGGGTGCTGATATGAACTGCTACTCGGTGGCGAGGGCTTTTCACGAAGCCTATGGTGTGGTATCAAAGGCATTTGGGCGGTTTGCGATGGGCGAGACAAAATATTCCCGTATTGTGGACTTTACTGCGGTGGAAAACTTTGAAAACGATGCAGTTATTGTGCAAACTTTGCAAGAGTATGCCAAGAAAAATCCTGCACCTACGAAAATTTTGATGGGATGTACAGATGATTATATTGCGGTGATTATAAGAAACAAAGAAGTGCTGAAAAGGCATTATATCACTGCTTATATAGACGAGCCACTGAAAGAAAAGCTGGAATCAAAAGATGATTTTTATGAGCTATGTAAAAAATATAATATCCCATACCCGAAGACTGTGGTGGTATACAGTGCAGATGAAAAAGAAAAACTGGACGATTTGCCGTTTGAGTTTCCGGTGATCATAAAGCCGTCCAGTAGTATACAGTATTGGAAGCATCCGTTTGAAGGAATGAAAAAAGTGTATACGGCAAAAAGTGTAAGCGAGGCGAAAGAAATTGTAGATGTTATTTTTGCTTCGGGATATGCAGAACCGCTGATTATTCAAGATACAATTCCCGGCGCTGATGATCAAATGCGTGTATTGACCGCCTATTGCAACCGTCACGCAAAAGTGGAAATGGTGTGTCTTGGCCATGTGCTTTTAGAAGAGCATACACCAAAAGCTTTGGGTAATCATGCCGCTATTATAACGGAATATAACCGCCCACTGATGGAAAAGCTGGTAGAATTTTTGGAAGATATCGGATATGTAGGGTTTGCTAATTTTGATATAAAATACGATATAAGAGATAACAGCTACAAGGTGTTTGAAATAAACTTGCGCCAGGGTCGTAGCAACTATTATGTGACAGGTGCAGGCCTAAACATAGCAAAATATCTTGTCAATGATAGGGTGCTGAAAAAAGAAAGCGAAGCAGTGCTTTATTTTAATGAAGAGCGATACTGGCACTCTATTCCGAATGCTATTGTGTGGCAATATACAAAAGATGCAGAAATTGCAAAGAAAGCTATGAATATGGCTGAAAAAAAGCAGGATACTACTGCTTTAGACTATGCATACGACCTGCGAAGGAACCCACTAAGAAGAATATACTTGTGGGAACATTATCGCAGGTATCACAAAAAGTATAAAACATATTGCGAAAAAATACGCTAAAACGATTGGATCATACGATAAAACGTTTATGTCCGGAAAGAACATGGTGAAGAGATGTGTGGATACGTTGGGTTTGTGGATGACCGTGCTCAAATAGACAAAGAAAAAATATTAAAGCCAATGATGGACAGAATTATACATCGAGGGCCGGACATGCATGGTGCTTATGCAGACGATGCGGTGGCGCTGGGTTTTCGTCGGTTGTCTATTTTGGACTTATCTGATGCCGGAGCACAGCCGATGTATAACGAAGACGGCAGTGTGGTGGTGGTGTTCAACGGCGAGATATATAACTTCCAAGAGCTGAGAGAAGAACTTCTAAAAAAAGGTCACACATTCGCCAGCGGCACTGATACCGAAGTGTTGGTGCACGGATATGAAGAGTGGAAAGAAAACATGGTGTCGAAACTGCGAGGCATGTTCAGCTTTGCCATTTGGGATAAAAAAACAAAAACATTATTCTGCGCAAGAGACCCATTCGGAATAAAGCCGTTTTATTATACGGTAACAAAGGATGGCGGACTGATTTTTGGTAGTGAAATTAAAAGCTTTTTAGAGCATCCGGATTTTGTGAAAAAAGTGAATCCAAACGCTTTACGCCCATACCTATCTTTTCAGTATGCCGCAGGTGACGACACGTTTTTTGATGGAGTATACTCTCTTGCACAAGGACATTATTGCACATGGGAAAATGGCGAAATGCAAAAAGTGAGATATCACGATGTGGATTTTGCACCTCATGATAAATGGAGTTTTGAAGAAACAGCAGAAAAAATCGACGATGCAGTGAATGAAAGTGTGGTAGCGCATCGTATTAGTGACGTAAAAGTAGGAAGCTTTTTATCCGGAGGAGTAGACTCCAGTTATATCACAGCCTGCCTTTTGCCGGAAAATTCATTTTCTGTTGGGTTTGCTCCGGGCAAAAATGATGCTCAAGATAAGTTCAATGAGACAAACTACGCAAAAGAACTGAGCGAAATGCTGAACGTGAAAAACTACCGAAAATTGTTGTCGGCCGAGGAATGTTTTGCAGCATTTTCAGATATTCAGTACCATATGGACCAACCCCAGTCAAATCCATCCAGTGTACCACTTTGGTTTTTGGCAAAGCTTGCTCGTGAGCATGTGACAGTGGTATTATCGGGTGAGGGTGCCGATGAGATATTTGGTGGGTATGACCTTTATGTGGACACGCCGACAATGAAACGTTTCAAAAAAACACCTCGCCCAATACGTCGTGCATTGGGCAGCATTGCAAAAAAAATGCCTGCCTTCAAAGGCCGTAATTTTCTTTTGAAAAGTGCGGAAAAACCTGAAGATTGGTTTATAGGCCAGGCCGGTATCTTCACGAAAGAAGAAGCAGATGTGGTTTTGAACTCGGCATACCAAGGTGGAAACACAGCGGAAAAACTGGCAAAGCCTTATTATGATAGAGTGAAAGATGCGCCGGAACTGACAAAAAAACAATATATTGACTTGAATTTATGGCTTCCTGGTGATATCCTGCTGAAAGCTGATAAGATGTGTATGGCACATTCGCTGGAGCTTCGTGTACCGTTTTTAGACAAAAAGGTGATGGCTTTGGCTGAAAAAATTCCGGCACACTACAATATTAAAGGAACAGAAAATAAAGTGGTTTTTCGCCATGCAGCAAATAAAACATTGCCTGACGAATGGGCAAATAGACCGAAAAAAGGCTTCCCCGTACCCATTCGGCATTGGCTACGTGAAGAAAAATATTACTTAGTAGTGAAAGAATATTTTAAAAGTGAATATGCTGCCGAGTTTTTTAGCGCAGAAAAGATAAACTATCTTTTGGAGATGCATTATCAAGGTAGGGCCAACTATGCCAGAAAGATATGGACGATATTCACCTTTTTAGTGTGGTACAAGCGGTTCTTCATTGATGAAGCATCGAATGCAAGTGAATCAAGTGTATAGACAACAGTCAATACATACATTATATTTTGTATAAATGTAGTTAATACTACCGGAGGTTTAAATGGAAAAAGAAAAATATTACATTACAACGGCAATTGCTTACACATCGCGCAAACCGCATATTGGAAACAGTTACGAAGTTGTGCTGACTGATGCGATAGCACGCTTGAAACGTATGGAAGGAAAAGACGTGTTTTTCCTCACCGGTACCGATGAACATGGGCAAAAAATCGAGGAAGATGCCGCTAAATCAGGTGTGAGTCCGCAAGAACATGTGGACAAGGTGGCTGCACAAGTGCGGGAAATTTGTGATGTGCTGAACACAAGTTATGACAAGTTTATTCGTACAACAGACGACTATCATAAAAAATCTGTGCAGGAGATTTTCACAAAGCTGTATGAGCAAGGTGATATTTATAAAGCGCAGTATGAGGGGTGGTACTGTGTGCCGGACGAAAGCTTTTTCACAGATAGCCAGCTGGTAGACGGCAAGTGCCCCGAATGTGGCCGTGAGGTGCGTAAATCTTCGGAAGAGGCATATTTCTTCAAGATGTCAAACTACCAAAAAAGGCTGGAAGAGCATATCGAGAAAAATCCTGACTTTATTTTCCCTGAAAGTCGCAAAAAAGAGATGATTAACAATTTTTTGAAGCCGGGACTGCAAGATTTATGTGTTTCCCGCTCTTCTTTCAAGTGGGGCGTGCCTGTGCCGTTTGACGAAGGCCATGTTATCTATGTGTGGATAGACGCACTTTCAAACTACATCACTGCTCTTGGGTACACTCCCGATGAAAAAGGTGAACTATATAAAAAATACTGGCCGGCTCAGGTGCATGTCATTGGTAAGGATATTTTACGTTTCCATACCATTTATTGGCCGATTGTACTGATGGCGCTGGGCGAAGAGTTGCCCGAGCGTATATTTGGGCATCCGTGGCTTTTGTCAGGCGAAGATAAAATGAGCAAAAGCCGTGGTAACGTGATGTATGCCGATGATTTGGCAAAGATGATTGGCGTGGATGGTGTACGGTATTATCTGCTGGCTGAGATGCCATATGCCCAAGACGGAACTATCACATATGAGAGAATTTTTGAGCGTTACAACAGCGATTTGGCGAATACACTGGGCAACCTTGTGAATCGCAGCATCGCAATGACGCAAAAATATTTTGGTGGCAAGGTGCCGGATGTGCGCCAAAGCGCAGAAATTGACAATGAGATGATGCAGGCATGCATGGACGCTAAACTGAAAATGATAGACAAGCTGAGTAATTTCAGATGTGCCGATGCCATGGATGCAGTGATAGGTCTTGCAAAACGTGCAAATAAGTATATCGACGAGACAACACCGTGGGTGCTGGGTAAAGATGAGGCACAAAAAGATCGCCTAGCGGCAGTGATGTACAATCTTTTAGAGACTGCGCGATATATTGGTGTGCTGATATCTCCTTTTTTGCCGGACACAGCGACAGAAATTTTCCGCCAGTTGGGCTGCAGTGAAGAATGGCAGACTCTTGACACATTGAATGAATATGGTGCATCACCGGCTTTCACAACCCAGGCTCCAACCCCACTTTTTGCTCGCCTTGACACTGAGGCACTTATGAAAGAGCTGGATGGTGAAGAAGAGGCAAAGCAATCCCAAAAAGAAAAGCCCGCAAAGGCGAAAAAAGAGAAACCGGCACCGGTTGCAGGCGAAATCACCTATGATGATTTTATGCAAACTACTCTTTGTGTGGGTGAGATTAAAGCTTGCGAAAAGGTGGAAAAAGCTGACAAACTTTTAAAACTGACAGTTTTTGACGGTGAAAAAGAGCGTACTATAGTATCAGGAATTGCGCCGTGGTATACCGAAAACGACCTTGTGGGTAAGAAAATAATTATTGTGGCGAATTTGAAACCTGCGAAACTGCGTGGTATTCAAAGTGAAGGAATGCTGCTTGCGGCAGACGGCGCCGAAGGTGAAGCACAGGTGGTATTTTTGTCGGACGACGCTGTACCAGGTAGCCGCGTGCGGTAATAAATTTATATTGAATATATCGTTTAGGATTTTACCATGTGAAAGCATGGCACAGGAGAAAAAATGGAAAGATTGATAGCGGAAACTCACGCACATTACACCGCAAACAGGTTTAATAAAAATCGCACAGAGCTTCTGGAAAGTCTTCCTTCTAAAGGTGTGGCGTTTGTGGTAGATTGCGGCACAGACCTTGAGACATCACAGGAAAGTCTTGGTCTGGCAAAGAAGTATCCGTTTGTGTACACTGCAGTGGGAATCCATCCACAAAGCCTTATTGAAGATGACGCTTCCACTAATACGCAGTTTGATGGCGATTGGCGGGCAGAACTGAAGGCGATGATGCCGCTGTTTGAAGAAGAAAAAGTGGTGGCGGTGGGTGAGGCCGGCCTTGACCACCACTGGCCGGTACCGAGAGACGAGCAGATTATTTTGTTTGAAGAACAAATTAAACTGGCGATGGAATTGGAACTGCCACTGATTGTGCACGATAGAGAAGCCCACGAAGAGACATATCGGCTATTGAAAAAGTATAAACCACGCGGGGTACTGCATTCATTTTCAGGCTCGGCAGAAGACGCAAAGTGGCTGTGCAAACAAGGCATGTATATCGGGTTTACAGGTGTGGTAACCTTCAAAAATGCAAAGCATCCGCTACAAGTATCGTCAACCATCCCGGACGAGTGTTTAGTACTGGAAACAGACTGCCCATATATGGCGCCTGAACCTTTTCGCGGCAAAACCAGTGATAGTTCGATGATATTTTACATTGCCGAGAAAATTGCTTCACTGCGAGGCGTTTCCACCGAAGCACTACTAAGGCAGACAATGGAAAATGCAAAAAGATTATTTGCAATATCCGATCAAAACATGTAAACCGTTTTCAAAAACAGGTTGACAAATCAAAAAAAGCGCCCTATACTGTACAGAGTGATAACTGTGTGCAGTGTAGGGTTTTTTGTTTTAATTTCACGTAAAAGTCCTAAAAAACCTTTAAAAAGTCGTAAAAAACTGCAAAAAACAGTAAAAAAGGTGTAAAAACCATAAATCGAGAGGGTGAAGCATGGACACGAAAAGTGAGCTGTTGGCTCTGCTGAAACACAGCGATAAAGAATACATATCCGGTGAAAAAGTGGCTGAAAAACTGGGTATATCTCGTGCGGCGGTATGGAAAGTGGTGCAAAGCTTGCAAAATCAGGGCCTGGCGGTAGAGTCAGTACGCGGTAAAGGATATCGGCTGACACAAGAGCCTGACTTATTCACAAAAGAAGCTTTGAGGCTGCATGTTAAAGATAAAAGTATCCCTATTATGGTGTTTGAAGAAGTGAAATCCACAAACACTGAGGCAAAAAAGTGGGCGCTGGAGGGTGCTCCTCACGGTGCTGTGGTAGTATCAAAAATGCAGACAGGTGGCCGTGGACGCTTGGGTCGCACGTTTGAAAGTCCGCAAGGTGGCCTTTACATCAGTGTGATTTTACGCTTGCTCGGTAAAACAAGCGCAGGGTTGATCACTTCTGCGGCAGCTGTGGCAGTGCGTCGTGCAGTGGCTGATATGTGCGAGATAAATCTCGACATCAAATGGGTGAATGACTTGTACCTAGGTGGCAAAAAATGCTGTGGTATTTTAAGTGAAGCAGGCACAGGAGTGGAAACAGGCGAGATTGAATATATAGTGGTTGGTATGGGGCTGAACTACACCACAGCGCTGGATGCTTTTCCGAAAGATGTAGCCGATATAGTTACATCGCTGTACCCGGATTCAGACGCACAGGTACCTCGAATGGAGCTTGTGGGTGCTATTTATAATCATTTGATATCGCTGTGCGAAGGCTTACCAAACATAGACTTTTTAGATGAATATCGCAAGGCTAACTTTGTACTTGGCAAAAAAGTAAATGTGATGAGCAGTAGCCCCTATGAGGCGCAAGCAATAGAGATAGATGACGAAGCATGCTTGGTGGTGCAAAAAGATGATGGTACAAAGTGTACATTATCGTATGGGGAAATATCTGTGAAGTTATGACATAAATCCGGTAAAACAACATTGATAAGTACATTTTGGGTACCGACAATAAACTTAGAAAAGAGAGACTATATGCGCAATAAAACAAAGAATCTTGTAATGATAGCTGTAATGACAGCTGTATTGGCAATGTTATCACCTATGTCTATTCCAATCGGAACAATACCTGTGACGCTGTCGGTGTTTGCGGTATATTTAGTTGGGGCGATAC
>CAYIZZ010000091.1:0-9854 GCA_964367945.1 uncultured Oscillospiraceae bacterium
AGGATATTTTTTCAAGAGCAGGAGAAAAAAGAACACTGTTTTGGATTTCGGAAAGTACTTCAGAAACCTGCGACTTTAGCTGGGCAAAGTTATCACCTGCATCAGGGGCGCGAAAAGCTAACATCAAACTTTCAAGCTTTCCTGAAAGATGAGGGCTGACGTGTAGGCTTTGCGCCAAAAAAGAAAGGTTGTTTGAAATACTTTGTAAAACATCGTGGCGAGACAAAGTGGCGTTAAGCCCTTTAAGCAAAACGCCTATTCCGGTGGCAAGCTCGGCCTTGCCTGAGCTTTGGGCTAAAATATCCCGCAAGGTATCAAAAAAATCACCTTTAAACATAGTGGTGTTTTGCTCTTGCCTCAGCAGCTCGGCAATTATATCTTCCGGCTGCATTAGTAAAGAACCAAATAGTTGCTGAATTTCTTGCGATAAAGCAGCGTTTTGAGAAGGGATCAACTGCAAAACTTCTTGCAGCATTGAGATGCTACGAATCATGCTGACAGTAACAGTGGGATCTTTCAGCAAGTCAGTTAAAATTTTAGGCGCATCCGACGAATTAGGTGAAAGTCCGGTGTTTTGCTGGAAAAGCTCCTGAGGATCCACAGGCTTGCTAACTCGTGTGACATCGGAAAGATCAAACGGAACAGTCGGGTTAGGGTTTGGGCGAACAGCCTGTGTTGGATTACGCTCCACCAAAGGTGTGCTGATCTTTAATAAATCAGCCATATACACTCGCCCTCCTTTTATTAGCCGACAAAAGTCGGAAAAAATAATTTAAGTATCAAAAATAATATCGGCAAAAATATAATTTTATTAATACCAGTGTACCACGGAAATTGCGCAAGGTACAGAAAAATGAAAATAAAAGCATTTTGAAACAGTAAAATTGTACTAAAAATTAGAAAACTATTAACAATTTTAGTAAAGTGTAAAATCTCAATGAATGCATATTGCACATGTGAGCAAATGACGCTATAATGAATTTGTGGTAATAGAATTTGTTTATATATTTGGTTCGAAGTCAGAAAATGTACATATGTAAGTTGGGAACATCAAGCTGAAAATGATGTATCAGTGATAATGGAAAAGTAGGTGACATTTTATGAGCGTGATTGATGAGAGCATGCGACCAATGCTGGACACTTTTATTTTTGAAACCACAGGGTTGTTGGATCAGTTGGATGAAATATTGCTTGAAGCGGAAAAAGAAAAATCTTTTACAGATGATCAGATCAATGAGATTTTTCGCGCCATGCACACCATAAAAGGGTCGGCGGCCATGATGGGCTTGTCTGATATAGGTGAAATGACGCATAAAGCTGAAGACATGTTTTTTATCATTCGTGACGACCCGAGTAAAATGACAGGAAACAGTACGGACATTGTGTTTGACATTTTGTTCCAGCTGTCAGACTTTTTGCGGCAAGAGCTTGGAAATGTGCAAGAAGACCCTGATGGATATGAAAGTGGCGATACCACAGAGCTGACTTCAGTTATAAAGTGCGAAATATCTGTGCTGAAGGGTGAAGCACAGCCAGAGGCCCCTGCCGCAGCGCCGGCGGCTGATCTTGCTGTTATAGCCGAGCCAGCAGCAGATGATGAGCGTACATTCCGCGTATTTTTCCAGGAAGAAAGCCTTGAAAATGTGCGCGCTTTTATGCTTGTCAATTCCTTGAAAGAATATGGCGAAGTGGTTCAAACTGTGCCGGAAAACCCGGAAAGTAATCCCGAAGCAATGCAGCAAATTATTGATAACGGGTTTTTATTCCGCATCAAGTATAGCGGAGATGTGAGTTTGTTGCACCATTTGATAGAAGAAGATACATATATAATAAGCTACGAAGAAGTGCAAGAATCAGCAGAAGAACAAAAGCAAGAACAAGCACCGGTCGTGGAAGAAGTGAAGCCTGTTGTGGATGAAAAACCGGAAGCTGAGCCAGAACCGGAAAAACCGGCACCAGCACCGGCACCAGCACAGGCACCTAAAAAGGCTGCAGCCCCGGCAAGCCCCGGCAAGCAAAGCCTTATCTCGGTTAATCAATCGAAGATTGACAGCCTTGTGGATATCATGGGTGAGATTGTTATTGCCGAAAGTATGGTAGCATCAAACCCGGACTTGAAAGATCTGCAACTGGAGAACTTCAGCAAAAGTGCACGCCAATTGCGCAAGCTGACAGACCAAATGCAAGATATAGTGATGAGTATTCGTATGGTGCCGCTGACAGGCACGTTCCAGAAAATGGGACGTATTGTACGTGATATGAACAAAAACCTAGGCAAAAATACCGAGCTTATCACTATTGGCGGCGAAACAGAAGTGGATAAAAGTATCACTGACGTGCTTGCTGATCCATTGATGCATATGATTCGTAACTCGATGGATCACGGCATCGAGCCACCGGACAAAAGAAGAGCAGCTGCGAAGCCCGAGCAGGGAAAAGTAACACTGCAAGCGCAGAACGTCGGTAGCAATATCGTTATCACTGTGGGTGACGACGGTAAAGGTCTTGACCGTGAAGTGCTTTTGAATAAAGCTGAGCGCAACGGTATTTTGACAAAACCGCGCAGTGAGTATTCAGACAAAGATGCATTTGGCCTGATTATGACAGCAGGTTTCTCTACCAACGAAGTGGTTACGGAGTACTCCGGACGTGGCGTTGGTATGGATGTGGTGCGTAAAAATATTGAAAAGCTGGGTGGCACGGTAAGCGTGGATTCGGTACTAGGTAAAGGCACCACATTTACCATCAAAATACCGCTGACATTGGCTATTGTGGATGGAATGGAAATCGGTGTGTCGGATGACATCTTCACAATTCCCATTACATCTATTTCTCAGATATATAAGTTTAGTCCGGAAACAGAGCTTTTGTATGACACCGACGGCACAGAAATGGTGATGGTACGTGGAGTTACTTATCCCATTATCCGCTTGCACCAAATTTACGGCATAGACACAGAGGTGCTGGAATTGTCGGATGGTATTTTGATTATTGTGGAAAGCGGAGAGAGCTCGGCGTGTATCTTTACCGACAGGCTTATTGGCGAACAACAAGTTGTGGTAAAGAGTTTCCCGAAGTTTTTCGATCGTTACAACATTAAAAATCTCGGTTTCTCCGGGTGTACCATTAGGGGCAATGGCTCTATCAGCCTTATTTTGGATGTCAGCAGCCTACTGGGTGCTTATAGTACAGACAATATGTCGCGTTCGGGCTATTAAGCCTTTGTGATATGAGATAAGAAAGGGGTTTGCGAAAATGAGCAAAGCAAATACCAAGGTAGTTGACACAAACGATCGTGATGAGCTGGAAGGTAAGTCCTTGACATTTTTTATCGGAGATACCATATATGGGCTTCCTCTTACTAATGTGATTGAAATTATCAATGTGCAGGCTATCACAAAAGTGCCGGGTACGCCGCAATATGTACGAGGCGTTATAAACTTGCGTGGCGGAATCATGCCGCTGGTGGATATGCGCCTGAAGTTTGGGCAACCTGAAAGAGAATATGACGATCAAACAAACTTTATCATCACTCAGCTGGGTGATATGCAGGTGGCTTTATCGGTGGATAGAGTTTCCAATGTTATCAAGACTGACTCTGTGACAAGTTCTTCGTTGCCACAGTTTTCCACAGTGAACACAAACAAATATATGACCAGTGTGTCAAGAGTTGGGGACAGGTTGGTGATGTGCCTAAACGTGGAAACTATATTAGAAGATGATAATATTTTGCACTTTGACTAAAATACACAAGTAATGCTTGTTTTTAGCGGTACTGTTGTGAAATAGCAGTACCGCTTTGTTACAATAGGGAATTATGACCAAGCAGTATGTTTATTTTGTCTAAAAAGGATACACGGCAGTAGGTCTGAGCGGCACTTATGAGAGGGTAGGACATTATGATAGAATTGACAGATAAAGAGTTTATTACATTACGAGATTATGTGATTGACACATTTGGTATTGATTTATCAAAAAAGAGGGTGCTTATTCAAGGACGGCTGCACAGTACAATCCTACAAAAGGGTTTTCAAAACTATACACAGTATATTGATTATGTGATGGCGGATAAAAGTGGTGTTGAAGTTAATTTGTTACTAAATAAATTAACGACTAACTTGACATTTTTCATGCGTGAAAAAGAGCATTTTGACTTTATTCAAAACACATTGTTGCCGGATCTTGATAAAGCCGGCAAAAGAAGTGAGATTCGTGTGTGGAGTGCGGGGTGTTCTTCCGGAGAAGAGCCATATACATTGGTAATGACTATTTTAGACTATTATGCGGGCAAGGGCACTGCTCCGAAAGTGGCGCTTTTAGCTAGTGATATCTCTCAGAAAGTGTTGGCGCTGGCTCAAACGGCGATATATCCTGCAAAAAGTTTACAAGAGCTTCCTGCGGGTTGGGCGGAAAAATATTTTGATAAAGTGGATGAAGAAAACTACAGGGTGAAGGAAAAAGTTCGTTCTTGTGTTACATTCCGTGCTGTAAACTTGATGCAACCGTTTAAGTTTAAGGCGCCGTTTGAAATTATTTTCTGCCGCAATGTTATGATATATTTTGAAAAGCAACGTAAAAATGATTTAATAAACAGGTTTTACCAATGGGTGGCTCCAAAACAGTATTTCTTTATCAGCCATTCGGAAAATATCGACAGGGGTGTCAGTGAGTTTAAAATGGTGAAACCGTCTATTTATCAAAGGGAAAAATAGATGTAAACAGTACAATTAATGGGGGATTTTACAGTGGCTCCAATAAAGGTCATGCTTGTGGACGATTCGATGTTGTTCATGGGAGCAATGAAAGCGGCGGTTGAAAAAGATCCGAGTATGATGGTGGTGGGCACGGCGACAAATGGTGAGGATGCTTTGATCAAGGTACCGACAATCAATCCGGATGTTATAATTTGTGACGTACAGATGCCCAAAATGAATGGAATAGAGTTTTTAAAAGCACTGCTTCCACGCCATAAGATACCGGTGTTGGTTATTTCAGGCACGCCCGGAATGACATTGACAGCACTTGCAAATGGCGCAGTGGACTTTATTCCAAAACCTGCTCCGGGTGAGCCTAGCTCGCTTTTCTTTTTGCGTATGATTTCGGCTATACGTGTGGCGGCGCAGGCAAATGTGGGTGCGAAATCGGTGCTGAGTAAGGCACCGTTGCAAGCGGCGAATGTAGGTGTGCTGACACGTATACAAAAAGATGTAGTGGTGGCTATAGGCGCATCTACCGGAGGGACTGACGCAACTCTTGAAGTGGTGAGAAATTTGCCGCAAAACTTCCCCGGGATACTGATAACTCAGCATATGCCGGCAGGCTTTACAGCGATGTATGCCGAGAGAATGAACCGTGAATGCAAAATGCGGGTGAGGGAAGCAAAAAACGGAGATCGTGTGGAGCAGGGATTGATGCTTTTGGCGGCGGGTGACAATCAAATGCGTTTAGAAAAAGATGCAAGTGGATATTATGTGTCGCAAAAGCCGGGCGAAAAGGTAAATGGACATCGGCCCAGCGTAGAAGTGTTGTTTAATTCAGTGGCAGAGAAGGCTGCAAAACGCAGTGTCGGAATTATTTTGACAGGTATGGGTGGCGATGGTGCCGAAGGTCTTTTGCGCATGCGTAACGCCGGCGCATATACTATAGGTCAAGACAAGGCGACATGCGTGGTGTACGGTATGCCGATGGTGGCGTATCAAAAAGGCGCAGTGGTTACTCAGTTGCCGCTTAGCAAGATACCGGGACAGTTGATAGCGCAAATGAATAAGATGTAATGTGAAAAAATAAACCGCCATTTCTACTTTTACAAGAGTAGAAGTGGCGGTTTTGTTTCTAAACATAATCTTGAACAAAAGGGATAAATCAAGAAATACCTGTGACAGTATAGCCGGCATCTGTGACAACTTTTTTCAGATCGTCATCAGTGGTGCTACCGCTGATTTTTATGATTGCAGTGCCGTTTTCATGAGAAACTTCGGCAGATACACCGTCAAGCTCACACAACACAGCTTGTACACGTGAGCTGCAATGTCCACAGCTCATGCCCTCAATAATCATTGTTTTTTCCACAAAGATGTCCTCCTTTTCTGTTGCTTGTATTATGGGTGAAGATTTTGAAATAGCAAAAGAAGATGGGTCAGAATCTGCTATTGGTAGACGCTTTGCCTTGAATAAGTTTAGCCTAAGTGCGTTTGTGACCACAAACACGCTGGAAAGACTCATTGCGGCGGCGCCAAACATGGGGTTCAATGTGATTCCAAATGCGGGGTAAAGCAGACCTGCCGCAATAGGAATACCGATAATATTGTAAAAGAATGCCCAAAATAGATTTTGTTTTATGTTGCGTAAAACGGATTTTGACAAATCCCGAGCAACTGCCACATCGCCTAAATCGCTTTTCATTAAAACGATATCAGCGCTTTCTATGGCTACGTCTGTGCCGGCGCCAATAGCAATACCGACATCTGCACGCACTAAGGCAGGCGCGTCATTGATGCCATCGCCAACCATGGCTACCTTGTGGCCACTGCTTTTAAGCTCTTGAATGATTCTGTCTTTGTCTTGTGGAAGCACTTCGGCGATGACTTCATCAAGCCCTACCATTTTGCGGACGGCCTCGGCAGTTACAGCGTTGTCGCCTGTAAGCATTATGGCCCTGATTCCGCTTTGGCGAAGGGCGGAAATTGCAGAAGCGCTGGTTTGTTTTGGCAAGTCAGCAATGGCAAGTAGGCCGATGAGAACGCCGTTTTTAGCAAAAAATAGTGGAGTTTTACCGTCTTCTGCAAGTTTTTTTGAAAGCTCATAGGCTTTTTGAACAGAGACATCATGATCTTGCATAAGGCGAGCGTTTCCTGCGAGATAAACATCACCTGATATGGTGGCGCGAATACCAAGGCCTGACAAAGAATCGAAAGTATCGGTGGCCAAAGGGGTGATGTTTTCATCTTTTGCAGCGGATAAAATGGCCAGAGCCACTGCATGTTCGCTTTTTTGTTCCATGCCTGCAGCCAGTGCCAAAAAATCACTTTGTGACATGTCGTAGGCGATGATATCGGTCAGTTTTGGCTTACCTTCGGTGACGGTACCGGTTTTGTCCAGCACAACGGTGTTGACCCCTGAAAGAGTTTCCAGTGCGCTTGCATTACGGTATAAAATACCATTTTTGGCTCCACGTCCGCTACCAACCATGATGGCCACAGGTGTGGCAAGGCCTAGGGCGCAAGGACAGGAAATGACAAGCACGGTAATAGCCCGAGCTAAGGCGAACTCAAACCCTGCGCCTGTGAAAAACCAAACAGCAAAACAAACAAGGGAAATAGCAATAACAGTTGGCACGAAAATGCCGGAGACTTTATCGGCAAGCCTTGCAATAGGTGCTTTAGAAGCTCCGGCTTCTTCCACCAGTGCAATAATTTGCGCTAAGGTGGTGTCTTTCCCTACACGAGAAGCCCGCATGGTGAAAAATCCGCCGGTGTTAACGGTGGCACCGGTCACAGTATCCCCGACAGCTTTGTCTACCGGGATGCTTTCGCCTGTGAGGGCGCTTTCGTCCACAGTACCGTGTCCGCTGACGATGGTGCCATCTGTGGGTATACGTGCACCGGGCTTCACGGCTAGAATGTCACCAACCGTTACTTGATCTAAAGGGATTTCGACTTCTGAGCCATCGTCATATAATAAAGCGGTTTTGGGTGCCATGTTTAAAAGTGATGAAATAGCGGCACCGGTACGCCCTTTGCTGATGGCCTCCAGAGTTTTACCCAGTGTTATCAACGTTAAAATAGTTGCGGCACTTTCAAAATACAGCTCGTGCATATAATGGGTTACGATATCCGTTTGGCCATGACCAAGCCCCCAACTGATGCGATACATGGCAAAAACACCATACACAATCGCCGCTCCGGCTCCAAGCGCAATCAAGCTGTCCATGTTGGGCACACGCTTTATTAGTGAACGAACTCCACCGGTGAAATATTTATGATTTAGTAAAACAATGGGTAAAGTAAGCAAAAACTGAGTGAGCGCAAAAGATAATGCATTTTCAAAACCTGTTAAAAAAGATGGTAAAGCAAGGCCTATCATATGCCCCATGCTGACATACATAAGAGGTATGAGAAAAATGAAAGAGCCTATAAGACGTTTTTTCATCTCTTTCAGCTCAGCTTGCATCGGATTTTGTGTATCGGCGGTAGGCGCGGCTTTATTTACATCGCTTGATTCAATGTTGGCTTTGTATCCCACAGCGTTTACTGTATTTACAATTTGTGTGGCAGTAACTAAATTTTGATCAAATGTAGCTGTCATCGAATTTGCAAGCAAACTAACCTCGGCTTTTTCAATACCGGGCAGTTTTCTCACAGCTTTTTCAATGTTGGCAACACAAGCAGCACAGCTCATCCCTGTGACGGTGAATTTCTCGGTTTTCATAGTGTCTCCATTTATAAGGCTTGTATGTAATCTTAAATATAATGTATACTAAATGAGTAAACTTTGCAAGTGGTTGATACGAAAAACACAAATAATTGGATTTTTAGGCAAGAAAAGCTTATAATTATATGTAAAGTAAGATTTTAACAGGAGCTAGGACATGAAGCAAAGTGTGACAGCGGTAGTTGTGGCGGCAGGAAACAGCACCCGTATGGGATTTGATAAGCTGTTTGCAAAAATAGATGGCAAAGAAGTGCTGTATATGTCAATAAATGCTATGATGAAACACCCTGATATAGATGATATTGTGGTGGTAGCAGGTAAAAATAAAACAGATGTAGAAAAAATGCTGAAAAGTTATCCGATGAAAAAGCCTATTATAGTAGTGAGTGGCGGTGCCACTCGCACAGCGTCTGTGGTGGCGGGAGTAAACGCATGTCCGAGCGCTAAAATGGTGGCTATTCATGACGGGGCACGTCCGTTTGTTTCACAAGAAGTGATAACAGATGCAATTAAAGCAGCAGAAAAACATGGCGCGGCAGCTCCGGCATTACCCATGAAAGATACGATTAAACGTGCGGAAAATGGGCTTGTGAGCCAAACGATGGACAGGGAAAATGTTTTCAGAATACAAACACCGCAAGTGTTTGACAGAACGCTGTTTTTAGAGGCGATCAAAAAAGAAAAACAGATAGAAAGCGGCAACATCACAGACGACTGTATGATAATGGAAAACGCAGGACATGAGGTGTACCTGAGTAAGGGTGAAGAAAGTAACAGGAAGATAACTACGGTTGACGATTTGCCGCAAAGCGGAGGTGAAAACACTATGATGCGTATTGGTCATGGGTATGATGTACATCGGCTGACACCGGAGCGCAAGCTTATACTTGGTGGCGCAGATATACCTTACGAAAAAGGGCTTTTGGGGCATTCGGATGCTGATGTGTTGGCGCATGCGGTGATGGATAGCATGCTGGGCGCATTGGCGCTGGGAGATATAGGAAAGCATTTTCCGGACACAGACAGTGAATATCGTGGTGCAGACAGCATCACTTTGCTGAAAAAAGTGGCGGATATATGCGAGCAGAATGGTTATATTGTGGGCAACCTTGACGCTACTTTATTGTGTCAAGCGCCGAAGCTGGCACCGTATATACAGACCATGCGCGAAAATATAGCACAAGCAGTGAACACATCCAAAGAGAATGTTTCCATCAAGGCGACCACAGAAGAAGGGCTTGGCTTTACCGGCGCAAAAGAGGGAATAGCCGCACATTGTGTGGTGGTGATGAATCAGAAATAAACCACGATAATCTAGTGCAATCGGTGCGTTTATATATGTAACCATGACATATTTCACAGGTTTTTTATTGGAAAACTTGTTATTTTGTGGTATAATTAACTGTCAAAGTATATGAAAAAGT